>NZ_JBEZJP010000739.1:0-1977 GCF_040653175.1 Actinomadura sp. NPDC048032 | reverse complement strand
GTGCAGCCGATGCTCGGCGGCGGCGCGGGCGCGGCGCCCGCCGCGCTGCTGTTCATCCGCGTCGAGCTGCCGCCGAGCGAGCGCTACCAGGACCCGGCCCTCATGCGGCGCGCCCTGATGGACGACCCGCTCACCCGGTTCGGCGCCACGCTCGACCTCGACCAGTCCGCCCGCGGTCTCGTCGACGTCGTCGTCCCGCACTTCTGCAACGTCGCGTCGGTGCTGGTGCTGGAGAGCCTGGTCGCCGCCGACGAGGTGCACGCCGAGTCCGGCTCGGCGGTGCTGCGCCGCATCGCGGTCACCTCCGACGACGGCAACCCCGCCTGGACGTCCACGTTCCCCGTCGGCGAGGTGCTCGTCTTCCCGGAGGGCACGCCGTACCGGCAGGTCATGGAGACCGCCCGGCCCGTCCACCTGCCGCACATCGAGGTGGACCGCGCGAGCGAGATCGGCCGCCTGTGGCGGCGCGGCCCGGCGGGCGAGCTGCTGTCGAACGTGTCGATGGTGCTGCTGCCGATGATCGCCCGTGACACGCTGCTCGGCTTCATCGCCTGCACGCGCGTCCCCGGCTTCCGCAAGTTCGACGCCTACGACGTCGAGATCGGCATGGAGTTCGCCGCCCGCGCCGCCATCGTCATCGACAACGCCCGGCGCTACAGCCGCGAGCGGGCGACCGCGCTCGCGCTCCAGCGCAGCCTGCTGCCGATGCGGCTGTCCGCCCCGTCCTCGGTCGAGGTCCGGCACCGCTACCTGCCGGGCAGCAAGCTGGTCGAGGTCGGCGGCGACTGGTACGAGTCGATCGCGCTGCCCGGCGCCCGCGTCGCCCTGATCGTCGGGGACGTCGCCGGGCACGGCGTCCGCGCGGCCGTCACCATGGGGCGGCTGCGCACCGCCCTGCACACGCTCGCGAACCTGGAGCTTCCGCCCGCCGACGCCCTGCACGTCATGCACGAGCTGATGATCGAGCTGGGCGAGCAGGAGCCGCACTTCGCCACCTGCGTCTACGCGGTGTACGACGCGACCAGCGGCACCATCGAGATCGCCTCCGCCGGGCACCTGCCGCCGCTGCTGGCGAGCCCGACCGGCGACAACGAGTACCTGGAGGTCCCGCCCGCCCCGCCGCTCGGCGTCTCGGGCGGCTCGGCCATCGAGAGCCGCGAGTTCCCCGTCGAGGACGGCAGCCTCTTCGTGATCTACACCGACGGCCTGGTCGAGAACCGGGGCCGCGACATCGACGACGGCCTCGCCCGCCTCCAGAAGATCTTCGGCCGCGACTCGGTCGACCGCTCCATGGAGGACCTCGCCAAGACCACCCTCGCGGGCGTCTACGCCGACCAGCACCGCGACGACATCGCCGTCCTGATCGCCCGGCTGCGCCGCCTTCCCCAGGACCGCTACTCCTCCTGGACGCTGCCCGCCGACCCGGCCGCGGTCCGCCGCGCCCGCGGCCTCGTCAGCACCCGCCTGGCGGAATGGGACCTGGAGGACCTCGACTACACCACCGAGCTGCTGGCCTCCGAGCTCATCACCAACGCGCTCCGCTACGCCCACGGCCCGATCGAGCTGCGCCTCCTGCTGGAGCGCACCCTCGTCCTGGAGGTCCTGGACCGCTCCGCCGCCCTTCCGCGCCTGCGCCGCGCCGAGGACGACGACGAGAACGGCCGCGGCCTCCTGGTCGTCAGCCAGCTCGCCCACCGCTGGGGCAGCCGCCGCACCGCCGCGGGCAAGGTCGTCTGGTGCGAGCAGATCGTCCCCGGCGTCGACCCCGACGCCTCGGAGCAGGTCCCCGCCTGGCCCGAAGAGGCCTGGCCCGGCGAACTCCACCACCGCGAATAGCCCAGGGGGAGCGGCCCCTTCCCAAGGGCGACGGGGCGACTTGAGCGAGGGCGCGGGTCGGGTGGCCGGAAGGCGCTCTAGGCGCCTGGAGGTCGCACGACCCGCCGAGCCGGGCGACCGCAGCGCCACCGGCAAACCCGC
>NZ_JBEZJP010000738.1:0-1982 GCF_040653175.1 Actinomadura sp. NPDC048032 | reverse complement strand
GTACGTCCGCAGGCAGAGCGGGCTCGACGGGGTCGCCGACCGCCACGGCTACGCCGTCGCCTACCCCGACGGGCTCCTCGGCACCTGGAACGCCGGGGCCTGCTGCTGGTTCGCCCGCTGGACCGGCGTCGACGACGTCGCGTTCCTCGACAAGCTGATCGACACGCTGGTGCGGCAGGGCGTCGCCGACCCCCGCCGCGTCTTCGTGACCGGTTTCTCCAACGGCGGCGGCATGGCGTACCGGTACGCGTGCGAACGGTCGGACAGGATCGCCGGGATCGCCGTGGTCTCCGGCGCGCTCGCGATCGGCTGCACGCCCGGAAAGCCGGTGTCGGTGCTGGCCTTCCACGGGACGTGGGACCCGTCCGTCCCCTATGACGGCGGCGGGAACATGGACGCGGACGTCCATTTCCCCTTCATCCCCGTCAGGTTCCTCATGGAGTTCTGGAGGTGGGTGGACAAGCTGCCCGCGCTCTCGCGGCCGGTGCCGGACGGGCCGGACGACTGCGTCGGCACGGGCCCCGGCCCCGTCGTCGTCGCGCTGTGCACCAGGCAGCGCGGCGGCCACGAATGGCCGGATTACGCCAGCGAGCTCATGGCCAGGTTCTTCGCGGACAGGCCGTCCCTGCCGAAGACGTGACCTCCGTTGAATTCCAGTCGTGCCGCTACTTAGCGCTAAACTCTCCCCACTTACGAGTAATGGGGAGCAATGCAGGAAATCGGCTTGGCAGAGGCAGTCAAAGCGATCCGCGACGACCTGGCGCGGGCTCAGCTTGAGGGCGCCGACGAGGAGATCCGCTTCAGCGTGGGGCCGGTCGAGGTCGAGTTCGAGGTCGCCGTGGTCCGGGAGGGCGGCGCCAACGGCAAGGTGAAGGTCTGGGTGGTCGAGGTCGGCGCCTCGGGCAAGCTCGCGCAGACCACCACGCACCGGGTGGCGGTCACGCTCAATCCGCACGTCGACGGCAAGCCGATCGAGGTGGGTGACCGGCTCCGCAAGCCCGGCCGGTGATCCCTGACGAACCACGCTGGCGCACCGTCGAGGTGCTCGTCGGGGAGGGCGAGGAGGGCTACGGCACCGGCTACCGGATCTCCTCCGGGCTGGTGCTCACCTGCCGGCACGTGGTGGCCGCCCCCGGGCCGGTGGCGGTCCGGCTCGCCACGCCGGACGAGTCGGTCTCCGTCGCCGCCGAGCGGATCTGGACCGCCGAGGGCGCCGAGGTCGACCTGGCGCTGCTGCGGGTGGCGGACGGCCCGCTGCCCGCGGTGGCCCCCGCGGTGCTGGCGGACGTCGACCCCTGGAGCACCGGGCGCGCCCGGTTCGTCTCGTGGGGCTTCCCCGCCTCCCACGACCGCGAGAGCGAGCTCGGCGGCGTCCGCGACGTCGACCAGGTGGACGGCGACGTCCTCCTCGGCGCCAACGTCAAGACGGGCCTGCTCGACCTGCACCGCGACGACGCCCCGCTGCGCGCCGGCCGCCGGTACCGGGGGCTGTCCGGCGGCCCCGTCCTGGTCGGCGGCAAGCTGGTCGGCGTCGTGCGCTGGGCCGAGCCCGACGGGCCGCTGACCGCCTCCCGCGTCTTCAGCGCCGCCGGACCGCACCGGCCGCGGACCGCCGGCGAGTTCGTCGAGCCCCAGCCGAGCCGGGAGAGGCTGAACGCGCTCCTCGACGGTGAGGGCGTGCGGCTGGACCCGGGGCCCGCGGGGCCGTCGGCGCCCCTGCGCCGGTCCCGGTACTGGTCGACCATCACCAAGCTCCGGGCCCGCTGCCCCGACCCCGCCGACCGGGACGCCGAGCTCGGCCGGCTCCAGGAGTTCGCCACGAGCGGCACGCCCTACCTGTGGCTGGTGGGCGAGCCCTGGGCCGGCAAGACGACGCTCGCCGCCGCCTTCGCCGGGGACCCCGCCCCCGACGTCGTCACGGTCGCGTTCTTCGTGTCCCGGTCGGCCGGCTCGCGGCTGGCCGACTACCGGGCCGCGCTCGC
>NZ_JBEZJP010000737.1:0-2006 GCF_040653175.1 Actinomadura sp. NPDC048032 | reverse complement strand
GGCCGCGCAGCAGCGCGGTCGCCGCGAGCCCGTCCACCCGCGGCATCCGGATGTCCATCAGCACGACGTCGGGCCGGTGCTGGTTCACGGCGGCGACGACCTCGGCGCCGTCGGCGACGTCCGCGACGACCTCCAGGTCGCCGGCGCTCGCCAGCATCATCGACAGGCCGGCCCGGACGAGCGCGTCGTCGTCGACGATCAGGACGCGGACGGGAGGGGAGTCCATCCCGCCACCCTACGGGCGGCTCAGCCGCGGCGCAGGCGGCGTCCGGTGACGCTCGACGCCGCCAGCCGGAACCACGACTCCCGGTCGCCGCCCGGCCACGGCCGCACCTGGGCGACCTCGGTCTTCTCGGCCTCGGACAGGGGGTGCGCGCCGCCGCGCAGCAGCACGCTCCAGCCCTCGTGGCGGGCCTCCTCGAACCGGTCGACCTGAAAGGCCGCCCGGACCTCCCCGACGGTCACCGCCGACAGCAGGTTGCGGTTCAGCCGGCCCGACGCCGACGTGCGGAAGATCACCGAGTCGCCCTCGACGGCGTAGTTCACCGGGACGACCGTCGGTCCCTCCCCGTCGTCGAACGCCACCCGGCCGATGGTCCCGCCGGCGAGGAGCTTCATGCACTCGGCGCGGTCGAGTTCTTCGAGGACGGGCTCGTCAGAGGAGTTCGCTGCCATGAGTATCACCTTTCCCACCGGTACCGGCGCCATGCGCGGCCCGCAGCGGCAGGCGGGCGCGCAACCGGAACCACCCGTCGCCGGTGCGGCCGTGCTCCAGGGTCCCGCCGAGCAGCGCCACGCGCTCGGCGAGGCCCACCAGCCCCGTGCCGGAGCCGGGGAGGGGCAGGGCGGGCGGGCCGGCGGGCATCGCGTTGACGATCTCGACGTCCAGTTCGGCGCCCGCGTCCAGGGACACCCGGACGTCCGCGCCCGGCGCGTGCTTGCGGGCGTTCGTCAGCCCCTCCTGGACGATCCGGTAGGCGTGCCGCCCCACGCGGGAGGGGACCATCCCGGGGTCGGGGACGTTCCGCTCCAGCGTGACGCGGCCCCCGGCACGCCGCGACTCCTCGACGAGCGCGGGGACGTCCGCGAGCGTCGGCTGCGGGCGCTCGGGATCGGCGCCGGGCGCGTCGTCGCGCAGGACGCCGATCACCTCGCGCAGGTCCTCCATCGCCTCGTAGGCGCTGCGCCGGATGATCCCGGCGGCCTCGCGCTGCCCGTCCGGCGTGCCCGGGCCGAACTCCAGCGCCCCCGCGTGCACCGCCAGCAGCGAGATGCGGTGCGCGAGGACGTCGTGCATCTCGCGGGCGAGCCGCTCGCGCTCCAGCAGCCGGGCCTCCTCGACCCGCAGCCGCTGCTCGGTCTCGGCGGCGCGGGCCCGCTCCTCCAGCGAGGCGATGAGCTGCCGCCGGGACCGCACCAGCATGCCCGTCGTCACGAGGACCGCGTAGATCAGCGCGAAGATGACGCTTCCCTGGAGGAACTGCCCGTCGGGCGACGCGAACCGGAACAACACGATGATCAGTGCCAGGCTGGCGCCGGCGATCGGCAGCGCGATCCGCCAGGGCCGCAGCATCGCCAGCGAGTACATCGCGATCGCCGCCGTGCCGAGCGTCGTCGTCGCCGCCCACTGCGCGAACACCATCACGACCGCGAGGGCCACCGGATGGCGGCGCCGGAAGAGGACGAGGAACACGCAGGCGACGGCGCCGATCAGCACGTCCCGCCGGACCAGGATCGTCTCCCCGGGGGGCAGGTCGTCGATCGTGCCCTGGAGCAGCACCCAGCCGAGCGCCATCGCGGCGCCGGCGGCGCCGAGGTCGCCGAGCCAGTCGCGCCACGGCCGGCGCAGGAGGTCCATCCGCCCCACGGTAGCCATGCCGCCCGCCTCCGTCAGTGGCCGCAGGTCGGCGCCGCGTCGACTTTGGTCGGCGGGGCGCGTCCTGGGGCTGTCCCCACCCCGCGGCCGCCCGCTGCCCGCAGTGTGCCCGCGCCTTCGCGTGCCTAGC
>NZ_JBEZJP010000736.1:0-2007 GCF_040653175.1 Actinomadura sp. NPDC048032 | reverse complement strand
ACACGCTCATCGACGCCGCCGCCCTGCTGCGCGAGCAGGGCGCTCCGGTCACCCTCCTGCTGGTCGGGGACGGCCCCGAGCGCCGGCTGGAACGTCATCAAGGTCATCTGGGGCCGCGACTGGGACCCGCTGCTCGCGCAGGACGTCGACGGCGTCCTGGTCAACCAGATGAACACGACGCCCGACGGCCAGTTCCAGACGTTCTCCGTCGAGTCCGGCGAGTACATCCGGGAGAAGTTCTTCGGCGACGACCCGCGGCTGCGCAAGATCGTCCAGCATCTGTCGGACGACGACCTGCGCAAGCTGTCGCGCGGCGGGCACGACTACCGCAAGGTGTACGCGGCGTTCAAGTCGGCCCGCGAGCACGTCGGGCAGCCGACCGTGATCCTCGCGCACACCATCAAGGGCTGGACGCTCGGCTCGGACTTCGAGGCCCGCAACGCCACCCACCAGATGAAGAAGCTCACCAAGGCCGAGCTGAAGGAGTTCCGGGACCGCCTCTACCTGGACATCCCCGACTCGGCGCTGGAGCAGCCGCTGCCGCCGTACTACCACCCCGGCGAGGACTCCGAAGAGATCCAGTACATGCGCGAGCGCCGCGCGGCCCTCGGCGGGTTCCTGCCGAAGCGGGTCGTGCGGGCCAAGACGCTCAAGCTGCCGGGCGACCCCGTCTACAGCGAGCTGAGGAAGGGGTCCGGCAAGCAGAACATCGCGACGACCATGGCGTTCGTCCGGCTGCTCAAGGACCTGATCAAGGACGAGAACATCGGCGCCCGGTTCGTACCGATCGCGCCGGACGAGTACCGCACATTCGGCATGGACTCGCTCTTCCCCACGTCCAAGATCTACTCGCCGCACGGGCAGACCTACGACGCCGTGGACCGCAAGCTGCTGCTGTCGTACAAGGAGGCCGAAAGCGGCCAGATGCTCCACGAGGGCATCAGCGAGGCGGGGTCGATGGCCTCCACCATCGCGGCGGCCACCGCCTACGCCACGCACGGCGAGCACATGATCCCGGTCTACATCTTCTACTCGATGTTCGGGTTCCAGCGGACCGGCGACCAGATGTGGGCGCTCGGCGACCAGATGGGCCGGGGGTTCCTGCTCGGCGCCACCGCCGGCCGCACGACGCTCACCGGTGAGGGCCTCCAGCACGCCGACGGCCACTCCCCGCTGCTCGCGGCGTCCAACCCCGCGTGCGTCCACTACGACCCGACGTGGGCGTTCGAGCTGGCCCACATCGTGAAGGACGCGCTGCGGCGCATGTACGGGTCGTCCGAGGAGCACCCCAACGGCGAGGACATCTTCTACTACCTCACCGTCTACAACGAGCCCTACCAGCAGCCCGCCGAGCCCGAGAACCTCGACGTCGACGGGCTCCTCAAGGGCCTGTACCGGCACAAGGCGGCCCCGGAGGTCGCCTCCGGGAACGGCGAGGCGCCCCGGGCGCAGATCCTCGCCTCCGGCGTCGGCGGCCGGTGGGCCCTCGAAGCGCAGCGGCTGCTCGCCGAGGACTGGGGCGTCGCCGCGGACGTGTGGTCGGCCACGTCGTGGAACGAGCTGGCCCGCGAGGCCCGCGAGTGCGACGACTGGAACCTGCTGAACCCCGACGCCGACCAGCGCGTCCCGTACGTCAGCCGGGTCCTCGACAACGTCGCCGGGCCGATCGTCGCGGTGTCGGACTACATGCGCGCCGTGCCCGACCAGATCGCGCCGTGGGTGCACGGCGACTACACCTCGCTCGGCACGGACGGGTTCGGGTTCTCCGACACCCGCGCCGCCGCCCGGCGGTTCTTCCACGTGGACGCCGCGTCGATCGTCCTCGCGGTGCTCACCCGCCTCGCCCGCCACGGCGAGATCAAGCCGGAGACCCTGACGGAGGCGATCCGGCGCTACCGGCTGGACGCCGAGGTCAGCGACGTCTTCGCGGGCGGCGTCGGCAGCGCCGAGAGCAACACCGGCGGCGACGCGTGATCTCCCAGGGGGGCGACCCCCTGGAACCCCCGT
>NZ_JBEZJP010000735.1:0-2033 GCF_040653175.1 Actinomadura sp. NPDC048032 | reverse complement strand
GAACGAGTAGCCGAACCCCATGAGCGAGCCGATGATCCGCCAGCAGAGCCCTCCCGCCATGAACATCAGGCTCGGCGCGCTCGACCCGAAGACCGGCAAGGCGCTGGCGTGGAACCCCACGCGGACGCTCGGCCACGGCGTCGAGACGCTGGTCGCCCACCCGAAGGGGCTGCTCGTCGGCAGCGACACCGACCAGCTCGGGCACGAGTACCACGGACGCCTCGGGATGTTCCCCGCGGGGTGAGCCGGCGGCTCCCATGAGATAAAGGGCGGGGACGTTCTGCGGGAAGGGGCGGGGGCCTTGGTCCATCACGAACAGCGCGAGGTGGTCCGCGGCGGCCATCACCGCCCCGACGCGCGCCGCTCGCTGCCCGTCCCGCCGGACGGGCCGCGGCGGCGCGACCGGCGCCGCGGCCCCCGCCCGTTCTTCTACGTCACCTCCGCGGGCGCGCTGCTGGTCCTGGGCGGCTCCGGCGCGATCGCCCTGTCGGGGACCGGCACGGCCCACCACGCCCGGACGGCCGCCGCGGGCGCGAGCACGGTCGTCCGCGCCTCGGCCGACACCTACGTGGTACGCGAGATGCCCGGCACGGCGTTCGGGGACGCGCGGAAGATCACCGCCTCCGCGTGGCCCGGCTGGCACACCGAGGCCTACGTCGCGTTCGAGGTGCCGCCCGGCACCCCGGCGGTCACCCGGGCCCGCGTGGAGATGACGTTCGACCGGCTGGAGAACCGGCCGCGGCGGGTCGAGCTGCGCACGCTGCCCGGCGCGTGGACGGAGGAGGGCACGTCCTGGGGCAACCGCCCGGTCGCCGGATCCGTCGTGGCGAGCGCCCCCTCCGGGTCGGGGGGCACGGTGTCCTTCGACGTGGGCCAGGTGGTGACCGGCCCCGGCCTCTACGCGTTCGCCATCACCGGCCAGGGCCCCCGGACGGCGGTCTCGCTGCGCTCACGGGAGACCGGCGAGGGCCCGCGCCTGCTCCTGCGGACCCGGCCGGGCGCGCCCCCGCCGACGCCGAGCAGGTCGCCGGAGACGTCCGGCACTGCGCTTCCCGCGCCCGCGCCCGAACCCACCTGGCAGACCCCGCAGCCGGTGAAGACCCCCGGCACGTCCCCGGCGGGCGGGCGGACGCTCTGCGGCCTCTCCCTCGAACTCCAGCCGGGTGAGACCTTCCAGAAGGCCCTCACCCGCCTGGACGCCGCCTACGGCGGCCTGGAGACCGTCCGGCTGTTCTACCAGGGCGTCCCGCCGGCGTGGCCGGGCAAGCCCGACACCGGGAACCGCCCGCCGATCATCTCGTTCAAGCTGGCGCCCAAGGACGTCCTCGCCGGCAAGTATGACCGGGAGATGACCCGCTGGTTCGCGACCGCGCCCCGCGACCGCGACCTCTACTGGGTCTACTACCACGAGCCCGAGGACAACATCGCCTCCGGCGAGTTCACCGCCGCCGACTACCGCGCCGCATGGCGGCGGCTGCGGTCCCTCGCCGACAAGGCGGGCAACCCCCGCGTCCACGCCACCCTCGTCCTGATGGGCTGGAGCCTCGACCCGCTGTCCAAGCGCGACTGGCGCGACTACTACCCGGGCCGCGACGTCATCCAGGTCCTCGGCTGGGACGTGTACAACCTCGGCTGGAAGAAGGGCCGCTACGACGACCCGGCCACCATGTACGACCGCGTCGTCGCCGTCAGCAAGGGCGAGGACCTGCCCTTCGGCATCGCCGAGACCGGCAGCTACCTGGTCAAGGGCGACAACGGCGACAGGCGCGCCGCCTGGCTCAACGCCACCAACGCCTACCTCGCCAAGCACCGCGCCCTGTGGGTCTCCTACTTCGACCTCGACTGGAGCACCGGCGACTTCCGCCTCCTCGACACCCAGAGCCGCAAGGCCTGGAGCGACTTCTGCTGACGGCCGCACCGCCGCCGACATGCCACGCCCCCCGCCGGATATCCGGCGGGGGGCGCGGCGCGTGCGGGTGACGCGTCCTACTTGCGGGCCAGGACGATGGTCCACATCGCGGCGCGGCTGGCGG
>NZ_JBEZJP010000734.1:0-2085 GCF_040653175.1 Actinomadura sp. NPDC048032 | reverse complement strand
GTGCGGGACGGCCTCCGCTCCCGGCGCTACGGGGGGAGAACCGACCCATGCTCTGCCTGACGTGCCACCGCGTCCGACCGGCCGCCAGCCGGGCGGACTACACCGCCGAACGCGCCTCGCTCATCGTGCGGCAGGGGCTGTGCGCCTGCGGCGCTCCGCCCGGCCCGCGCGCCTTTCCGGACGAACGGCCGCCCGTCCGCGAGGCCGCGCGGACCGCCGAGATAAACCGGTGAGTTCACAAAACGTTCACGGTCGATTCGCCTACAGTTTAAGGAGATTCCACCCGCCGGCCCCGGAAGGGAGCGCCATGACCGTGATACCGGGTCTCGTCCGCCGCGCCGCCGCCGAGGTGGAGCGCCATCTGCGCGAGGGCGCCGGCGCCCTCGTCAGGGCCGGTCGAGATCTGGAGCGGTCGGCGGAAGTCGTCCTGCTGCTCCCCGCCCTCGTCGAGCGTCTGTCGATCCTAGAGCAGTCGGTCCGGGTCCAGGACGCCGAGCTGCGCACGATCCGCACCGAGCTCGACTCGCTGGTCGGGCAGCTCAACGACCGGCTGCTGCCGCGCCTGGACGAGCGCATGGACGACACCGAGCGCGACCTGGCCGCCATCGCCACCAGCCTGATCCGGACCGGCCGCGAGTCCGCCGGCGACCACGCCCGGCTGGAGGCCGCCGAGCGGCGCGTCGCCGACCTGCGCGCCAAGGTCGCGGCGCTGGAGCAGCGGACCGGGCTGTGGCGCGACCTGCAGTCCACCGTCACCCGGTTCGGCGACGACCTCGACGCGATGCGCGCCCGGATGGCGCTGCGCACGGCCGAGCCGCCGCCGGACACCGCGCCCGCCCCGCTCCAGGACCTCACCGACCGCCCTGCATAAGGGGACATCGGCGGACGTCCTGGAGAATGGGGACATGACTCAGCCGTCCGACATCCGTCCGTCCGCCGCGCGCGGTTTCGCCAGCGACAACCAGGCGAGCGTCCACCCGGAGGTCCTCGCGGCCCTGGCCGAGGTCAACACCGGGCACCAGCCCGCCTACGGCGACGACGCCGTCACCGGCCGGCTCCGCGAGGTCGTCCGGCGCCACTTCGGCGAGCAGGCCGAGGTGTACCCCGTCTTCAACGGGACGGGCGCGAACGTGGTGTCGCTGCAGGCGATGTCGGAGCGGTGGAGCGCGGTGGTGTGCCCGGAGTCGGCGCACATCAACACCGACGAGTGCGGCGCCTCCGAGAAGATCGCGGGGCTGAAGCTCGTCACGGCGCCGGCCCCGGACGGCAAGCTCACCCCCGAACTGGTGGACCGGTACGCGACGGGCTTCGGCAACATCCAGCGGCGGGAGCCGGCCGTCGTGTCGATCACGCAGAGCACCGAGCTCGGCACCGTCTACACCGCGCGGGAGACGGCGGCCGTGGCGGCGGCGGCGCACGAGCGCGGCCTGTCGGTCCACATGGACGGCGCCCGCATCGCCAACGCCGCCGCGTCCCTCGACCTGCCGCTGCGCGCCCTCACCACCGACGCGGGCGTGGACGTGCTGTCGTTCGGCGGCACCAAGAACGGGCTGCTGCTCGGCGAGGCGATCGTCGTGCTGAACCCGGGCGCCGTGCGGGGGCTGGCCTACCTGCGCAAGTCGAGCATGCAGCTGGCGTCCAAGATGCGGTACGTGTCGGCGCAGCTCATCGCGCTGCTGGACGGCGACCTGTGGCTGCGCAACGCCGCGCACGCCAACGCCATGGCCCGCCGCCTGGAGGGTGCCGCCCGCGCCGTCCCCGGCGTCGAGATCACCCAGGACGTGCAGGCCAACGCGGTGTTCGCGCTCATGCCGAAGGACGCGGCCGAGCGGCTGCGCAAGCGGTTCCCCTTCTACACCTGGGACGAGGCGACCGGCGAGGTCCGCTGGGTCTGCTCCTTCGACACGACCGAGGACGACGTGGACGCGTTCGCCGCCGCGCTCGCCGAGGAGACGGCGGGCTGACCGGCCCGGCCATCCCGATCATCGGGAGCGCCCCCGCCCGCCGGCCGGGCCGCGGGCTATGGTGTGACCGAACAGGATTCGGTTACAGGAGGCGAGCCCGATGGCCAACCGCACCTTCGTC
>NZ_JBEZJP010000733.1:0-2095 GCF_040653175.1 Actinomadura sp. NPDC048032 | reverse complement strand
CGCGGCAGGACCCCCCGGCCCACCGCGGTCACGCAGGAGGTCAGGCGCCCCGCCCGGCCGGTGCCGGCTCGGCCGCGGGCCGCGTCCAGTGGCGCTCCACGAAGAACGGCGCGACGGGCAGGACCGCGGCGCCGAGCGCGAGCACCGTGCGCTTGAGGTCCCAGCCGAGCTGCTCGCGGACGAGGAAGACCAGGCCGACGTAGGCCATGAACAGGACGCCGTGCACCGGCCCCATCACCTGCACGCCGACCGGCGCGTCCGCCCCGTACTTCAGCGGCATCGCGACCAGCAGCAGGAGGAGGAACGAGAACGCCTCGGCGACGGAGACGAACCGGAAAGCACGAATCATGTCCACGCCCCGCTCAACGGCACGGCGTCGGCCCGCGGTTTCCGCGCCGGATATGGCGTTGCTCACACGGCGCTCGCACGACCGTGCGCAAACCGTGACGTAAGCGGACCCCGGATGGCCTCTAGGGTGTCCGCGTGGACTGGAGCCTGCTGACCTGCGCGCGCAAGGGACACATCACCTACGCGCCGGACGAGGAGAGGCTGCGCGAGCGGCTCGTCGTTTCGTCCCCCATCGGCGCCGCGTGGCGATGCCTGCGCTGCGGGACCTACGTGCACGGCGAGCCGCACGGGACCGGCCCGGCCGACCGCGCGCCGCTGGTCAGGCGCGGCCGGGAGCTGCGCGACGCCTTCGTCATGCGGTTCTTCGCGGTGGAGCGCGGCATCCGCGGCCTGATCGTGCTGGTCGCCGCGTACGGGGTGTGGCGCTTCGCCGGGAGCCGCGGATCGATCGAGCGGATCTTCGAGAAGGAGATCCCGCTGCTGCGCCCCATCGCCGAGCAGG
The DNA here is from genome assembly GCF_040653175.1 of Actinomadura sp. NPDC048032. NCBI lineage: Bacteria > Bacillati > Actinomycetota > Actinomycetes > Streptosporangiales > Thermomonosporaceae > Actinomadura > Actinomadura sp. NPDC048032. The sequence goes on along the minus strand of NZ_JBEZJP010000733.1, from coordinate 1,245 downwards.
TCGGCTGGGACCTCGACCACTCCAAGGTCGTCACGTCCGTCCGGCACGTGTTCGACCTGGACGCGCGGACGCTGCGCTGGCTGGCCGTCGGCCTCATCGTCTACGGCGCGATCGAGCTGATCGAGGCGGTCGGGCTGTGGCTGCTGAAGCGCTGGGGCGAGTACTTCGCGGTCGTCGCGACGTGCTTCGGGCTGCCGATCGAGATCTACGAGCTGGTGGAGAAGGTCACCGTGCTGCGCGCCGGCGCGCTGGTGCTCAACATCGGTCTCATCGTCTACATCGTCGTCACCAAACGGCTGTTCGGCGTGCGGGGCGGCCGGGCCGCCCACGAGGCGCATCTCCGCAGCGAGTCGCTGATCGAGGTGGAGCAGGCGACCCACGAGTCGGACCTGCGGCACCCGTCCCCGCCCGAGCCCGAACCCGCCGGATGAGGTAGCGGACGCCGCTGCCGGGAATGTCGAATACATGGCTCGCTCGGAAACGAAGAACGACGCGAAGAACGGCGGGAAGCACGACGCGCCCGCCAAGTCGTCCCCCGATCGGTCCCGCCCCCCGCGGCGCGGCCTGCTCACCCCCCTCGCGATCATCGTCGCCACCGTCGCGCTCGTCCTGGTCGCCCAGCAGGCGCTGCACGGCCTCCCCCACTGGCTCAATCCGTTCAAGGAGGAGACGAAGGACCGCAGCGGTCCCGTCCTGCTGAAGTCGATCCGCGACCTGCACCGCTACGAGGCGGCGAGCGGCAACTTCCAGGTCGTCGTGGACCTGGAGAAGGACGCCAAGTTCCTGCCGTCCTCGCTGCGCGGCAAGCGGACCCTGTTCGTCGGCAACGGCTCGGTCGACGCCTACGTGGACTTCTCCCGGCTCGGCTCGGGCGCCCTGAAGGTCAACGCGGACCGCACGGTGGCGACGGTCACCCTCCCGCCCGCCCAGCTGGAGAAGACGAACCTCGACACGAAGAACAGCTACGTCTACGCGACGCAGCGCGGCGTCTTCGACCGCTTCGGCGACTTCTTCAGCAGCAACCCGAACAACCAGCAGCAGCTCTACGTCCTGGCGTCCCAGAAGATCCAGACGGCCGCGGCCCAGAGCGGCCTGAAGGAACGCGCCGACGCCAACACCAAGTCGATGCTGGAGAACATGCTCAAGGCCCTCGGCTTCACGACGGTGACCATCACCCCCGCCTCCCAGTGAGGCGGGGGTCGGCGACGGGCCCGTCCCGGCGGGCCGTCCGATCGGCGCGCCGCC
>NZ_JBEZJP010000732.1:0-2095 GCF_040653175.1 Actinomadura sp. NPDC048032 | reverse complement strand
GTCCGCCGGCGGCGTCCTCGGCGCGATCTGGGCGGCGTAGGCGAACAGGTCGTCGCTGAGGTGCTCGACGGTCTCCCAGCAGCTCCATTCAGTTCCAGGGCACGCCAACCCCGGACCGCTCCGCTCAGTCGGCGGTCGAGGCCGTCCCGCCTCGGACGCGACACGTTGGTCGCGCGCGTTCGGACCGGCGGCACGGCGACGGCCACCGGAGGTGAACGCCTTCCTTTTGCGGCGGTGTCCGCTGCTGCACGATGTCCTGTCTGGGCTGGCACACGAACGTGACGGACACACGGGAGGTTCACCGCAGCAAGCGGGGGGCCAATCGCCATGCGAGGCCGCCCGCTTGGTGTCGTGAAGGCGTCGGCGGGGCGTCAGGCCGGGTCGGTGAAGGCGGGCGGGCGCTTGTCGAAGTAGGCGCGGACGGCCTCGACCTGGTTGGGGCTTCCGCGCAGGGCGCCGAGGGTCCGGGACTCTTCCAGGAACTGGCCGGCCAGGTCGGTGTCGGCGGCGCGGTTGAGCAGGCGCTTGGCTCCGCGGACGGCGTCGGGGCTGTTGCCGGCGATCTCGCGGGCGAGTTCGGTGGCGGCGGCGCGCGGGTCGTCGGCGGTGCGGGTCGCCAGGCCGATGCGGACGGCGTCCGCGCCGGAGATCATGCGGCCGGTGAAGGTGAGCTCCTTCGCGACGTCCTCTTCGACCAGGCGGATCAGCGCGGCCGTGCCGGTCATGTCGGGAACCAGGCCCCAGCGGATCTCCAGGACCGACAGGCGCGCGTCCGGGGCGACGATCCGGATGTCGGCGCCGAGCGCGATCTGCAGGCCGCCGCCGAGGGCGTGGCCGTGGACGGCGGCGATGACGGGCTGCGGCAGCTCCCGCCACACGTGCACGGCCTGCTGCCCGAGGTTGGTGATGCGTCCCGGCTCGCGCGCAGTGATGTCGCCGGCGCGCCGCCCGGCGCCGTCGCCGGCCATGGCGGCGAAGTTGGCGAAGTCCAGGCCCGCGCAGAAGGCACGGCCCTCCCCCGACAGGACCACGGCCCGGACGGAGCCGTCGGCGGCGAGGGCGTCTCCGGTGCGGGCGAGCGCCTCGAACGTGGCCAGGTCGAGGGCGTTCAGCTTGTCGGGACGGTTGAGCCGCACGTCGGCGACCCCCTCGCGGACGTGCACGGTGACGCGGTCGGTCATGCCGGGGGCCCTCTCATCCTCGCGGGTCGTCTCCAAGGGACGATTCCATGCGGCGTCCGGCCGGTCGAGGGCGAGGCTCAGGTCACGGGGACGATCCGCGCTTCGGTGAGCCGGCCGCCGTCGATGTCCAGGAGCCCGAGGGTGCCGTGCGGCTGGCGGCGACGGTCGGTCGGCGACCCGGGGTTGAAGATGCGGACGCCGTCGCCGGTCTCGTCCAGGGGGATGTGAGAGTGCCCGAACACGACGAGGTCGGCGCCGGGGAACCAGCGCCGCATCCGGGCGGTGCGGCCCTTGGCCTGGCCGCTGTCGTGGACCATCGCGACGGCGAGGCCGTCCAGGTCGAGTTCGAGGCGTTCGGGCGCGCCCCACCCGGCCACGTCAGGCCCGTCGTTGTTGCCGAGGACGGCGTGGACGGGCGCGTACTCGGCCAGCTCGTCCAGGACGGAGGCGACGCACACGTCGCCGGCGTGCAGGATCACGTCGGCTTCCCGCAGGTGCTCGGCCACCCGCGGCGGGCACGACTTCCAGCGCCGGGGCGCGTGGGTGTCGGAGATGGCCACCGCTCTCATGCGCCCCATTCTCCCTCAGGGGTCACCATGGGCCGGATGCCGACCTCGCCGGGGCGCCGCTCGTCGGCGCGTTCGAGCTGAAAAGTGAGTGATTTTGCCACGACCGGTCTCGGACACGCGTGGGAAACAACTGTAAACACGCAGTCATTACTCAGGGCTGAACTGCGGAGTTACGCTCGAATTCCTCGCGATCGTCCAGAAGGATTCGGCCGTACGCCCCCGGTCGTTCTTCCCGACACGGCGACCCAGCTACGAGTCGGCGTGCGGGCAGCTCGACAACGTGCTCCCCTACGCCGAGGTCAACGACATTCTGAAGCCCGCGCTGCTCAAGGCGGTTCCGTACCC
>NZ_JBEZJP010000731.1:0-2103 GCF_040653175.1 Actinomadura sp. NPDC048032 | reverse complement strand
GTAGGGGATGCGCCTGTCGCCGGAGCGGAAGTAGGCGCCGCCCGCGTTCTCCTGGGAGATGTCGTACACCGGCGCCTTGCGGATGTACTTCTTCAGCACGGCCCCTCCGGTGACAGTGCGTTAAACGGCGCGGTCGAGGTGGGACGTGAGGGTGCTCGACTCGCGGGCTTCCAGGAGTTCGTCCCAGTGCTCTTCCGCCCAGGCGCAGGCGGCCGCCATCGGTTCGAGCATGCTGCGGCCCAGCGAAGTCAGTTCGTACTCCACGTGCGGCGTCGCTTCGGCGTAGACGGTGCGCTTGACGAGGCCGTCGCGTTCGAGGGACCGCAGCGACTGGGTCAAAACCTTGGGGGTGACGCGGCTGAGCGGCACGCGCAATTCGGAATACCGGCGGGGCCCGTTCTCAAGGCAGCGGATGACGAGCCCGGCCCACTTGTCACCGAACCGGATCGGGTTGAGCGAGGACGGGCACAGCTCGTCGAACATGTCGGCGGGCAGGGGTTCCCTCATGGCCTCACGATAGCCGGTATCCAGGCGGTAACCACGGCCCCCGATAGCGTCCGCGCAGCGGCCGGGCACAGGAGCTCCGGCCCTGGTGGAAGGGTCGCTCATGAACATCGTGGTCTTCGGTGCGGGTGGACGGGCCGGGCGGCAGGCGGTCGCCGAGGCACGCCGGCGCGGCCACCAGGTCACCGCCGTGGTGCGCGACCCCGCGAGTCACGGTGACCTGACCGACGTGCGGGTCGTGGCGGGCGACGTCACGGACGCGGAGAGCGTCGAGCGGGCGGCCGCGGGGCAGGACGCCGCCGTCAGCGCCGCCGCGGACCTGACGGTCCCGCCGCACGACTTCTTCACCGCGTCGGCTCGCGCCCTCGGCACCGGCCTGGCGAAGGCGGGCGTGCGCCGCCTGGTGGTGGTCGGCCTCGCATCGATCATGCCGGGGGCGTCCGGTGCTCCCCTGATGGACGAGCCCGGCTACCCCGACGAGTACCGCTCCTTCTACCTCGGCCACGCGGCGGGCCTGGAGGAGCTCAGGACGTGCGACCTCGACTGGGCGTACGTGGCTCCCGCGGGTGACTTCGACCATGGCGGCGCCCGCACCGGCGGGTACCGGGTCGCCGACCATGGAGACCCGGCCAGCCGGATCACGTACGCGGACTTCGCGATCGCGCTGCTCGACGAGATCGAAACGCCCCGCCACCACCGCGCCGCGGTCAGCATCCGGGAGGCGTAACCCGTCCGCGTGGTCCCAGCCCGCACCAGGGACGCTCGCCGAGGTCCGCACCCAACCCATCGTCTGGTGATCGGGCGGGCTTGAATGGCGGCCGGGGTGTTCGGTCACCGACCAGCCATCACCCAGGCGAGGCGAAAATACATCGGCCGTCGCGTCCGTGGAGGCGCCGGGGGCGCCGGTCCGTTCAGGGGCGCCGCACCTGGTACCTCCACGCGGCCCCGCCCATCTCGGCGCCTCCCGGCTCGCGGTGGGCTTCAACCCGACCGTCGGACGCCTGGAGTTCGACGATCCCGTCACCCATGAGCACGGCCTCTACACGGGGGCCGTGGTCAGGAGCAACAACAGGAACCTGGTCATTACCGCCGGGCACTGCATGTCCAAGGGCGGTGAGAGCGCAGACGGCTCGGCGACATGGTCGGCGAGAACTGGATCGCCGTCAACGAGTCCTATGCCGCACCGCGGACGGTCATCTCCTACCTGGGACCGCTGCTCACCCAGAAGGAGTGCTTCGGGAGACGCGGCTGGGGGCGGGTCAGGCGAGTTCGCGGCCGGTACGGAGGCGGCCTCGGTGCCGCCTCCGTTCCCAGGCCGTCTCTGCCGGTATGCCGGCATCAGGGGGCACCGGGTGGCGACAGGTGGCCGGTGAGCCGCATCCAGGCGGTGACCTTGGATTCCTTGACCCGGCTGTGGATTTCCTCGTACTCGTGGGCGCGCAGCGCTTCCACGTAGTGGCGGACAAGGCCCTTGTAGAGCGAGGCCGATGCGATGACGCCGAGGCAGGCGGTGCTCCCCGCGAGCGCCCGTTTGAAGGCGTCGATCTCAAGGATCCGGGCCGCCTCGATGATCGCCTCTCCGGACACCCCGACCGCGTC
>NZ_JBEZJP010000730.1:0-2103 GCF_040653175.1 Actinomadura sp. NPDC048032 | reverse complement strand
TCGACGTGCGGTCCGCGCAGACGCGCCCCACCGGTCTGGACGAGCTCGACCGCGTCCTCGGCGGCGGCATCGTGCCCGGAGCCGTCCTGCTGCTGTCGGGCGAACGCTCTTCGCGTTTCAGGGGCGGGAAGGCCGCTCTTGGACGGCGAAACAGGCCACTAATGAAAGTGGCCTGAGCGGGAGACCCGCCCAGGCCGGATGCGGTTAGCACCCTAGTTGGCGCTTCGATGCTACCTCGTTCGTCCTGATGGCGTGTGCTCCCTTCGGTCCGTAACGCCTGCTCAGCAGGCGGACGAGAGGTGTACTCAGCATGCGCAACATTCCTGTCGACGTCTCCGCCCTCACCTTCGTGTGCGTTTCCGCGCCGCGTCCCAAGGTGCTCAACCAGGAGACAGGCGAGGTCAAGGTCGACCGCGACGGACAGACGGTGTTCACGGTCGGCCTGTCGGCCGCCGACGCGATGGGGCGGGTGGACCTGCTCCAGGTGGCGGTGACCGGCGATCAGTCGGTGACGGTCGGGGAGGTCGTGACGCCGGTCGGGCTGGTGGCCTTCCCCTGGGAGGCGGTTCTCGGCGGGGAGAAGCGGTGGGGCGTCGCCTACCGCGCTACCCGCGTCGTCCCCGTCTCCTCGGACTCGTCCGCTCCGGCGGGCGTGGCCTGAACGGGGCTGCCGGCATGACTGACTTCGTCCTGGTGCTCGGGGCCCTGGCCGCTGCGGCGGCCGGCCTCTGGGCCTGGCGCCGGTTCCACCCGGTGTCGTTCTGGTACGGCGTCGGATTCCCGCTCCGGGCGGCGCTGGTCTACCTGACGTGGCATCACGTCGCGTCCGGCTGCAAGCTGACCCGCAACCGGCGGCGGTTCCGCCTCACCCTCGACGCCATCCCCGTGGTCGGTCCTGCCTCCCGGTCCGCTGCGACGGTGGTCGAGCACAAGCGGCGGGTTCGGCGGGTCGACGTCGAGCGCTCGCCCCGCCTCGGGCTGCTGCGGCCTACCCGGCTGGGGTGGCGCATGCGGCTGCGCCTGCACGACGGACAAGTCCCCGCCGACTACGAGAAAGCCGCCGAGGGGATCGCGCACGCCTGGCGCGTCCACTCGGTGCGCGTGGTCGATGTGCGGCCGGGCTCGGTGACGCTGTGGGCGACGATGCGTGACCCGCTGGTCGAGGTGGTCACCGTCCCAGAGACCGGTGAGCTGCTGACCGTGCGTCCCGGGAAGCTGGAGAACGGCCGTGACTGGGTGATCGACTTCCGCACGGTGCCGCACTGGCTGAACGTCGGCGCGACACAGTCGGGCAAGTCGAACCTGGCCAACGCTCTGCTCAAGGGCTTGGCTCCGCAACCGGTCGCCCTGGTCGGCTTCGACCTCAAAGGCGGCGTCGAGTTCACCCCCTACGCGCCTCGACTGTCGGCGCTGGCCACGACACGCAAAGAGTCGGTCGATCTGCTGGTCGATCTGGTGGGCGAGGTGGAGAACCGCATGGCCACCTGCCGGGCGCACGGTGCGCGCAACGTGTGGACGCTGCCGGAGGATCTGCGGCCTATGCCGATCGTGGTCCTGGTGGACGAGGTCGCCGAACTGTTCCTCATGGCCGCCAAGAGCGAGAAAGACGAGGTGGCCAAGACCGCTACCGCGCTGCTGCGGGTCGCCCAGCTCGGGCGGGCCTTCGCGGTCTACCTGGTCGTCTGCGGTCAGCGCGTCGGCTCCGACCTGGGGCCGGGTGTGACCGCGCTGCGGGCCCAGTTGTCGGGGCGGGTGTGCCACCGGGTCAACGACCCGGAGACGGCGAACATGGCCCTCGGCGACCTCGACCCCGCCGCCCTGGACGCCGCCCGCGTCATCGCGGCTGAGACTCCGGGCGTGTGCATCGTCGCCGGCCAAGACGGCTCGTGGCACCGCGCCCGCTCGGTCTACGTCCCCGAACACGAGGCCGAACAGGCCGCGCGCGACTACGCGCACCTGACCCCGGACTGGGAGACCCTCGTCGGCTCCGCCCCGGTCATCCGCCCCGCGGCGTTCCAGGTGCCGAGGAGCCCGTCGGGGTAGGCGACGGCGTAGCCGTGGCGGTCGGCGACCCCGTCGAGCCCGCTCTGCCTGCGGACGTAC
>NZ_JBEZJP010000729.1:0-2106 GCF_040653175.1 Actinomadura sp. NPDC048032 | reverse complement strand
GGGGCAGCGCCAGCGTGAACAGCAGCGGCGTCCCGACGAGGAGGCCGAACACCGTCAGGTACGAGACGTTCCCGACCGGGTCCTGGTCGTCGAACCCGATCGCCATCCGGCGCAGCTGCGGGCCGTCGGGGCCCTGCGGCCCCTCGTCGGCGTCGATATGGTTCTCCAGCAGCAGCAGCGCGCCGGAATTGCAGAAGTGCGGGACGAGCACGTCCATGAGTCCGCGCGCCAGCAATTCGAGGTCGAGCGTGGAGCCGATCCGCGGGAGCGCGTCGTCCAGCAGGGCGCGGCGGATGACGGCCGGGTCGACGAACCGGTCCGCGAGCGGCACCGGCACCTTCACCACGGCCAGCGCTGCGATCTCGGGCGCGCCGCCGCTCATCGGGTGGACGGTGACGACGGCGTCGAGCATGCCGCCGACCGGGGACTCCACGGCGAGCATGGCCGTGCGCTCCCGCCCGGCCCTCAGCGCCTCCAGCAGCGGCCTGCGCGCGCCGGGAATGACCTCGTCCAGCCGGGAGCCCAGGAGGGCGTCCCCATTCGGGCACAGAACCGCAGCGGCGTTGCGGTCGAACTGGAGAATTATCCCCGACGAATCCATGCCGAGAATGAGAATTCGGGTGGACGACTCCATCGCTCGATTATGGGACATGGCGGGGCTCGATGAGGCCGATACGCGCGGGGAGTCCGTCCCTTACCGAAGCGCATGGGTCTCGGGCGGGAACTGATACCGGGTCCGCTTCCGCGCGGGGCCGTGCGGCGGGCCCGGTTCCCCGATCGGAGTCCGCGCGGCAGACGGGTCCCGCGGTCAGGACTTCCCGAAGACCTGCGGCGGCGGGACGGGCGCGACGATCTCCTCGCCGTCGAGCAGCGGCGCGGCGCCGGCGCAGAACGCCGCGAGGTCGCCGCCCTCCAGCAGGCGGGCGCGCGCGACGCCGCCCGCCGCGCGGCGCGTCAGCTCCGCCACGGGGAGCGGCTCCCGGGACGCGGCCACGATCAGGTTCCCGAAGCGGCGGCCCCGCAGCACGCCGGGGTCGCCCATCAGCAGCGCGTGCCGGAACACCGACCGGACCGTGGCGGTCACCCGGCGGGCGAACGGCAGCCGGAAGCCGTCGGCGACGTTGGCCAGGTAGACGCCCCCGGGGCGCAGCACGCGCGCGGCGTCCAGGACGAACTCGCGGGTCGCGAGTTCCGGCGGCATCGACGCCCCGGCGAAGGCGTCCATCACGACCAGGTCGTCGGCCTCGTCGGCCAGGGCCGCGATCCCCGAGCGCCCGTCGGTGATCCGGATCCGCAGGCCGGGGACGCCCTTGACCGGCAGCTGCTCCCGGACGACCTGCACCAGTTCCGCGTCCGGTTCCAGCACCACCTGCCGAGAGCCCGGCCGGGTCGCGGCGATGTAGCGGGGCAGCGTGCACCCGGCGCCGCCGACGTGGACCGCGTCGAACGCCTCCCCGGCGAGGCCGAGCGCGTCGACCACGTCGCCCATCAGGCGCATGTACTCGAAGTCGAGGTAGGTGGGGTCGGACAGGTCCACGTACGACTGGGGGACGCCGTCGACGAGGAGCATCCAGCCGCCGTCGCGGTCGGCGTCGCGCAGCAGCTCCGCCTCCCCGCCGGCGATCTCGTAGGTTCGCGGACGGGGGGCGTGCCTGCCCTTGCGTGCCATGCCCCCACCCTACGGACCGCGGCCCGCGCGGCCCGCCGTACCTCAGGTCTGCTCCGTCAGGTCGGTCAGGGCGGTCTCCGCCGCGAAGTGGCAGGCGCTGGGGTGGGCGGAGCCGTCCCGCTCCTCCAGGGCCGGCACCTGCTCCGCGCAGATGTCGCGCGCCTTCCAGCAGCGGGTGCGGAACCGGCAGCCGGACGGCGGGTCCAGCGGCGACGGCGGCTCGCCCTCCAGCCGGATCTGCTCCGTCCAGCCGGGCGCGTCCGGGTCGGGCACCGGGACGGCCGACAGCAGCGCCTGCGTGTACGGGTGGGTGGGGTGCTCGTAGATCTGGGCCTCGTCGCCGGTCTCGACGACCTTGCCCAGGTACATCACGGCGATCCGGTCGGAGATGTGGCGGACGGCGGCCAGGTCGTGCGCGATGAACACGTACGCCAGCC
>NZ_JBEZJP010000728.1:0-2126 GCF_040653175.1 Actinomadura sp. NPDC048032 | reverse complement strand
CCGAGCCATTGCAGATGGTCCAGCTTGGAGATCAGCCCGCGCAGGTCGCCGTACCCGTCGTTGTTGGAATCGGCGAAGCCCCGGACCGACACCTCATAGAACACCGCCGTCTTGAACCAGTCCGGCGTGCGCGGGGTGTCCTCGTCGAACGGGTCGGGGATGGGGCCGGCGGCCGGTCCCGCGGCCGGCCGGGGGGCGTCCTCCACGGGCACGTCCCCGGTTCCCGGTGAGGTGAGCCCGTCGCCGCCCCGGTCCGGTCGGGTGCTGCGGGTGAAGTTCTTCGGCTGGCCGTCCATGGGTCACCCCGGGTCTGTTGGAGACATCTAGATCAGCAATTCCCTCCGGCCCGGCCAGGTGCGTGCGCGACAGGCAACCATCCGTAAAAGCTTCAGTACGGTCCGTGACCGCGTGTCCGGTTTCGGAGCCCGGCGGCGCCGCCCCGCCGTGCGAGCGCGCCCATGACCGGGGTAGATCGCCCGGATTCGCGGGACGTCCGGGCGCGCGGCCGCCCGCCGGGAAGGTCATCGCCCGGTCGCGGCCGGGCAGCGCGCGGAAAAGCAGCGCAAAAAAACGGCGATTCCCGGCACGGCGCGTGGCTTCCGGCGCCGTGAATACTTGCCGCGCGGAGGTTGTGTCATGTCCGTGTTTTTAGGTTCGTCGCTTTTTCTGTCGCAACCCTCGGGTAGGTCATTTCCAACCTCAGAACCCGTCAGTTCGGCGGGTTCTGCTCAGTTCGGACGGAATTCGCCCGTCCAGAAGCGATCGGAGGGACAGTGGAGCGCTGGGAGAAGTCGCCATCGGTCGTACCGACGCGGGATGACCTCGTGGCACGGCTGCGCGTCCGTTTCGCCGACATTCCGGTGGAGCGCGTGCGGCGCTGCGTGGACGACCTGTGGTGCTGCTGCGCCCATCTGGGGGTGCGGCCCGAGGAACGGACCATCGAGCGCCTCGCGGCGTCCCGGCTCACGGGCGTCGTGCGGGGCGGCCGCCCGCCCTACCCGGACGAGCGGCCGGGGTCCCGACCGCCCGGCCACCTGACCGCCTCGCACCGGCCCGCCCGCGCGGCGGCCCGCACTCCGATCGGAACGTGACAGATGAAGGACACGGCGGTGCCGGGCCTGAGCACCGAGACCCGGCGAGGGTTCATCGTGCTCAGCCTGCCGGCGCAGATCAGTTGGCAGAACTACGCGGGGATCCGGGAGGAGGTGAGCAAGGCGCTCACGCTCGCCTGCGCGGGCGCGCCCGGCAGGCGGGGCGTGCGGCGCGGCGGGGTCGTGGTCGACTTCGGTGACGCGGTCCTGCTGGACGCGGCCGGGCTCGTGCTGATGGCGCGGGCCGAGACGCGGGCGCAGCTGCTCGGCTGCCCGCTGCGGGCCGTGGTGCCGGCCCTGTCGGCGCACGTCCGGCGGGCGCTGCGCCTCACCGGGCTGGACCGGCTCGTCCCGGTGTTCGCCGACGTCGGGTCGGCGACGGCCGCGCCCGCGCCGGAGCCGGCGCCGGGGGAGGTCGACACCACGCACGTGCTCGACGCGATCCGCGCGCTGCATCCGGGGGACGCCGGCCTCACCCCGACGCCGCCCGCGCCGTCCGAACTGAAGATCACCACGACGGAGGCCGGCGACGGCGACCACACCGTCGTCCACCTGTCGGGGGTGCTGGACGAGGTGACCGTGCCGCGGCTCGGGGAGACGCTGACCACGCTGGTCGAGGGCGACCTGCGGCACCTGATGGTGCGGATGCACGACCGGCTCGGCGTGCGCTGCGACCCGCTGCCGATCCTGCTCGGCATCCGCTGGCGCGTCGCCGCCGAGGGCGGCTGCCTGGCGCTGCCGGCGATGCCGGCCAAGCTCCGCGAGATCGTCGACCGCGAGGGCCTCGGCTCGGTGTTCACCGGCTGCCGGTCCATCGAGGACCGCGTGCTCAGCGGCGCCGGCTCCGGCTAGCCCCGCCGCCCTGCCCGTCACCGGCCCGCACACGTCCGTTCCTTTCGAACGTGAAGACGTGTGCGGGTTTGGTGTGCGGGTCGAGGCGGACGTAGTTCGATCCGCGCCATGTGTAGGTGGTGCCGTCGAGTTGGTCGGTGACGGTGTGGGGTTGGTCGGGGTCGTCGGGGAGGCCGAGGGCGG
>NZ_JBEZJP010000727.1:0-2136 GCF_040653175.1 Actinomadura sp. NPDC048032 | reverse complement strand
TGACGTGGGTGCGCGCGGTCGCCGGGCTGATGAACAGCTCGGCGCCGATCTCCTGGTTGCTCAGCCCCCGTCCGATCAGGGCCAGCACCTCCCGCTCGCGCTCGGTGAGCGGGGCGAGCCGGTCCAGGGCGTCCGCGGACGCCGTGTGCCACGCGGTGAACTTGCTGATGAGACGCCTGGTGATGCGCGGCGCGAGCAGGGCCTCGCCGGCGGCGACCACCCGGATGGCGTGCAGGAGCTCCGCCGGTCCGGCGTCCTTGAGCAGGAAGCCGCTGGCGCCGGCCTGCAGCGCCTCGAAGACGTAGGCCTCGGTGTCGTAGGTGGTGAGGATGAGGATCCGGACGTCCTCCAGCCCGCGCGTCGCGGTGATCCGCGCCGTGGCCTGGATGCCGTCCAGCCTCGGCATGCGGATGTCCATGAGGACGACGTCGGGGCGGGTGGCCTGGGCCAGCTCGACCGCACGGGCGCCGTCGGTCGCCTCCGCGACCACGGCGATGTCGTCCTCGACGTCGATGAGCAGCCTGAACCCCGACCGCACCAGCCCCTCGTCGTCGGCGAGCAGCACCCTGATCTGCTCCGTGGCCGGCGCGCTCACGGCGCCGCCTTCCGCAGCGGCCCGGTCGGGGCGAGGGGGAGCCGGGCCGTCACCTCGAACCCGCCGCCCGGAGTGGGGCCGGCGTCGAGCTCGCCGCCGAGCAGCCGGCAGCGCTCGCGCATGCCCAGGATCCCGTGGCCGGGGCCGTCCGGGGCGGCCGCGCCGCCCGCGGTGCCGTTCCCGGTCCGGCCCTCGTCGGTCACGCGGATCTCCAGGGCGTCGGTCCCGGAGGTCAGCGCGACCGTCACGCGGGTGGGTCCGACATGGCGGATCACATTGGTGACCGACTCCTGGAGGATCCGGTAGGCGGCGCCGCCCACCGCGCTCGGCAGCGGCGTCGCGGGAGGGGACGCCTCCAGCGTGACGTCGAGTCCCGCCTCGCGCGCCTTCGCGGTGAGCTCGCCGATCTGCTCCAGGCCGGGCTGCGGTGCGCGCCCGTCGCCGTCCTCGCGCAGGACGCCGAGGACGGCGCGCATCTCCCGCAGCGCCCGCGAGCTGGTCTGCTCGATGGTCCGCAGCGCTTCGCGCGCCTGCTCCGGACGCTTGTCGAGCACGTGCGCGGTGACCCCGGACTGCACGTTGATGATGGCCACCGCGTGGGCGACGGTGTCGTGGACCTCGCGGGCGATCCGGAGGCGCTCCGCGTCCACGCGCGCCCGGGCCTCCTCCTCGCGGGTCCGTTCGGCCAGTTCCGCGCGCTTCTCGGCCTCGGCCGCGATGACCCGGCGGGACCGGACGGACTCGCCGAGAGCCGCGCTCATGACCGACGCGCCGATGCGGAAGAACACCCAGCCGATGGCGGCCCGCGGTTCGATGTCGTGCGCCGTGTACAGCCATACGGCGGCCAGCACGCCGATCCCCGAACCGGCGATCACCAGTGACCGGCGGCCGTCGCCGTAGGCCGCGAGGGTGTAGAGGGAGACGAAGAGCGCGAGCCAGCCGGGCCCGTCCGGGAAGTCGAGCCCGTAGTACACGAGGCTGGCGAGCGCGGTGACCGCGAAGACCGGCGCCGGCCACCGCCGGCGCAGGGCCACGGCCAGCCCGCTCACGACCAGCAGCGCGTAACCGAGGTTCCCCAGGTCGGCGAGCGGCCGCGTCGCCCCTTCGGCGGCGATGCGGCCGAGCGTTCCCTGGACCTGCATCACGGTGACGAGGAGCGCGAGCAGCGTGTCGTGCGTCACCGCGCGCAGGGAGAACGTCCCGGTACGGCGTTCCATGCCGGAATCCTACTGTCGTGGTGCGCGAACGCTCCTGCGCTCAGGCGCGCGACCTGCTCCTCCGCCAGGTGGAGCGGCCCGCGGAGCGGCGTACGCCCGACTGCGTAGACGCCGCCGTCGTCCGGCAGACGCGGCGGGCGCCCCGCCGGCGCGACGATCGCCGCCATGAGCGAGCATTCCGCAGACCCGCGACCGGACGGCGCCCTCGCGGCGCTGGCCCGCTTCTGCCACCGGCGCCGCCGCCTGGTGCTCCTGGCCTGGCTCGTCGGCGTGGTCGCCGTGGCGTTCGCCGGCTTCGGCTTCGGCGCCGCGCCCGACAACGAC
>NZ_JBEZJP010000726.1:0-2142 GCF_040653175.1 Actinomadura sp. NPDC048032 | reverse complement strand
GCGATCCTGACGGCGTCGGCCTCGTCCTCGTAGGGGATGAGGACCAGCACCGGGCCGAAGATCTCCTCGCGGGCGATGCGCATGTCGTTGCCGACGTCGCCGAACACGGTGGGCGCGACGTACCAGCCGCGGTCGTGCGGGCGGTTCAGGCCGCCGGTGATCAGCTTGGCGCCCTCGTCCTGGCCGATCCGGATGTAGTTCTCCACGCGCTCCTGCTGCCGCTTGGCGACCAGCGGGCCGATCTCGCAGCCGTAGTCGGCCGGGTCGCCCACGTTGAGGCCGCTCACCATGGTCGCGAGCGCGTCGGCGACCTCGTCGTAGCGGCGGCGGGACGCCAGGATGCGGGTCTGCGCGGCGCACGCCTCGCCGTTGTTCATCAGCGAGGCCAGCTTGAAGCCCTCGACGGTGGAGGCCAGGTCCGCGTCGTCCAGGATGATCGCGGCGGACTTGCCGCCGAGTTCGAGGGTGACCCGCTTGAGCTGCTCGCCGCAGACCGCGCCGATCTTGCGTCCGGCGGCGGTGGACCCGGTGAAGGACACCTTGTCGACGTCGGGGTGGGCGACGAGGTAGGCGCCGACCTCCCGCCCGGCCGGGACGAAGTTGACGACGCCCTCGGGGACGCCCGCCTCGCGGATCCACTCGGCGAGCAGGTAGGAGTCGAGGGGGGTCTCGGGGGAGGGCTTGGCCACGACCGTGCAGCCGGCGATGAGCGCGGGCGCGAGCTTGAGCATCAGCGTGAACTGCGGGACGTTCCACGGGACGATCGCCGCGACGACGCCGACCGGCTCCTGGGTGACCGTGACCGGCCCGAGCATGCCCTGCCGCTCCTCCTCCCAGGTGTAGGAGGCGGCGAGGTCGACGTAGTACTGGAGCACCATCTGCGGGATGGCCGCCTGCCCGAACACCGAGAACATGATGGGCGACCCCATCTCGGCGGTCACGAGGTCGGCCATCTCCTGCTGCCGCTCGGCGTAGATCGCCGAGAGCCGGCCGACGATCTCCGCGCGCTCGGCGGGGGTCATCCGCGGCCAGGGGCCCTCGTCGAAGGCGCGCCGGGCCGCCGCGACGGCGGCGTCGATGTCGCCCTCGGTGCCCTCGGGGACCCGCCCGATGACCTCCTCGGTGTGCGGGGACACGACGTCGATCACGCCGGTCCCGGCCGGTGCGGCCCACTCGCCTCCGATGAACAGCCGATCGTGCTCGCGCATGCTGCTGTGCCTCCCCTGCCCGAGGGCCGACGCGGGTAACCGAATGCTTGCTTGGCCACAGCATCGCATGACGTCCCGGGGCGTTGGCAAGAGGAATGAGACTGGAGTCTCATTTGGTCGAACCGGGGCCGTGGCCGAGATCGCCCACGTCTGGTTCGCCCCCTCCTAGAGCAGGTGGGCGTTCGGGCGGCGGGCGCGCTCGGCGAGCCCGGGCAGCTCGACCGCCTCGACGCCCGCGGCCGCGAGGACCTCCGCGCCCGTCCCCGCGGCGAACAGGGCCGGCTCGCGCCAGGCGAACACGACGCGGCGGGCGCCCGAGGCGACGATCAGCTCCGCGCAGGTGCGGGGGCGCGACGCGCGGTGCCCGCACGGTTCGAGGGAGCTGTAGACCGTCGCGCCCGGCACATCGCCGCCGGCCCTGGCGAGCGCGGCCTCCTCGGCGTGGTCGTGCGGGTCGTGCTCGCGGGAGAAGCCGCGCGCGACCTCCCGCCCGTCCGCCCCGACGACGACCGCGCCCACCGAGAACGCGGTGCGCGAGGGCGGACACAGGGCCGCGAGGTCGCAGGCCAGGGCCAGCCAGCCGAAGTCATCCACGCGCGCCCCCGACCAGGTAGCGCAGCAGGGCGAGGTCGCCGATGCGGGTGGCCTCCTGCAGCCGCATGGGGCGCGCGGGCGACTGCGGGAACACTCCGGACCGCACGAAGCGCGGCGCCGACGGGTCGCCGACGAAGAACGGCGCGACCACGAGCTGCAGCTCGTCCACCGCGTCGGCGGTGAGGAACAGCGTGTGGATCCCGCCGCCGCCCTCGACCATCAGCCGCCGGACGCCCCGGGCGGCGAGGTCGCCGAGCACCGCGTCCAGCGCGAGCGGGTCGCCGGCGTCCACGACGTCGGCGCGGCCGGCCAGCCGGTCCGCCAGCCCGGCCGCCGTGCC
>NZ_JBEZJP010000725.1:0-2153 GCF_040653175.1 Actinomadura sp. NPDC048032 | reverse complement strand
GTCCGGACCTGGAGGCCCTTCGGCGGGGCCGAGCGCGGCATCGTCACCGCCGGCGTCTGCCCCGCCGCCGCGTCCGCCACCTTCGGCAGCCCCGGCTCGTCCAGCGGCGCCTGCCGCGCGCCGTGCGGGCCCGCCGTCCGCGGGTACACCGCCCGGACGTCCAGGACGTACACCAGCGTGTCGTCGCCGCCCACCTGGTGCTTCGGGTCGCCCTCGTCGCCGAAGCCGTCCTTCGGCGGGATGCGGGTCACCACCCGGGACCCCGGCCGCACCCCGTCGAACGCCTTCGTCAGGCCGGGCACCAGCCGGCCGGTGGGGAACGCGCCCGGCTCGCCCTTGGAGTAGCTGCTGGCCAGCAGCTTGCGCCCGCCCTTGTTCCACCGGTAGCCGACGTAGTCGGCCACGACGAGGTCGCCCTTGCGCGCCGCCGTTCCCGTGCCCTTCTTGACGGTCTTCACCGCGAAGGAGTCACCGGGCGCCCCCTTCGGGAACTTCACCTGCGGCAGCTTCCCGAAGTCCCCGCTCACCTCGACGTCCACGCCGCCGCCCGAGCAGGCGGCGGACAGCGCGAGCGGCAGGGCGAGCACGACGGCCGCGGGGAGCAACCGAACACGACGGCGCATACGGGGTCCTTCGGGGGGTGGTGAGCGCTACTGCGCGCTCACCCTACCGCCCTGGTGACCTGCCGGTAACCTGCCGTGCGCGTGTCGTCCCGCGCGGTCCCGGACGCGCGTCCGGGACCGCCGCGCCCGTGCCTACATGCCGGCGATGAGCTTGTCCACGCGCTCGTCCACGGAGCGGAACGGGTCCTTGCACAGCACCGTCCGCTGCGCCTGGTCGTTCAGCTTCAGATGGACCCAGTCCACCGTGAAGTCGCGCCGCTTCTCCTGCGCCTTGCGGATGAACTCGCCCCGCAGCCGCGCCCGCGTCGTCTGCGGAGGCACCGACTTCGCCTCGAAGATGTCGAGGTCGCGCGACACCCGGTCGACCGAGCCCCGCTTCTCCAGCAGGTAGTACAGCCCGCGGTCGCGGTGGACGTCGTGGTAGGTGAGGTCGAGCTGGGCCACGCGCGGCGACGACAGCGGCAGGTCGTACTTGCGCCGGTACCGCTCGATCAGCTTGTACTTGATCACCCAGTCGATCTCGCGCGAGACCAGGTCCAGGTCGCCGGTCTCGACCGCGCGCAGGGTCCGCTCCCACAGCTCGAGCACGCGCTTGGCCGTCGCGTCGCCGCCCCGCGCGTCCACGAAGTCGCGCGCCTTGCCGTAGTACTCCTTCTGGATCTCCAGCGAGCTGGCCTCGCGGCCGTTGGCCAGCCGCACCTTCCGGCGGCCCGTCATGTCGTGGCTGACCTCGCGGATCGCCCGGATCGGGTTCTCCAGGGTGAGGTCGCGCATCACCACGCCGGCCTCGATCATCCGCAGCACCAGGTCGGTGGCCCCGACCTTGAGCAGCATCGTCGTCTCGCTCATGTTGGAGTCGCCGACGATCACGTGCAGGCGCCGGAACCGCTCGGCGTCGGCGTGCGGCTCGTCGCGGGTGTTGATGATGGGACGGGACCGCGTCGTCGCCGACGACACGCCCTCCCAGATGTGCTCCGCCCGCTGCGACACGCAGTACACCGCGCCGCGGGGGGTCTGCAGGACCTTTCCGGCGCCGCAGATGATCTGCCGCGTCACCAGGTACGGGATCAGCACGTCCGCGAGCCGGCCGAACTCGCCGTGCCGCCCCACCAGGTAGTTCTCGTGGCAGCCGTAGGAGTTGCCGGCCGAGTCGGTGTTGTTCTTGAACAGGTAGATGTCGCCGGCGATGCCCTCCTCGCGGAGGCGCCGCTCGGCGTCGACCAGGAGACCCTCCAGGATCCGCTCGCCCGCCTTGTCATGCGTCACCAGGTCGACGACGCTGTCGCACTCCGGCGTCGCGTACTCCGGATGGCTCCCCACGTCCAGGTAGAGCCGGGCCCCGTTGCGAAGGAACACGTTGCTGCTGCGGCCCCACGACACGACCCTGCGGAACAGATAGCGCGCCACCTCGTCCGGTGACAACCGCCGCTGCCCGCGGTCGTCGAGGCGATCGGTGAGGCGGCGCGCAACATCAACCGCTACCCGGACAACAACGCGACCGCGCTGACCGAGGCGATCGCGTCGTTCTGC
>NZ_JBEZJP010000724.1:0-2172 GCF_040653175.1 Actinomadura sp. NPDC048032 | reverse complement strand
GAACGTGCTCATCGTCGGGCTCGGCCTGTCGATGACCGCCGCCGGTGCGACGGGCGCCCGAGCACGGAACGGCGTGCCTGCGCGGTCAGCGTTTCCGGGCCACACTGAGCCGCCGCCCCTGGGGTGAGGACCCGCCTACGGCGCGGGGGCGGGTCCTCATCCTGGGGACGGTGTCGTTCACGGCTCCAGCAGGTCCCCCAGGCGTCTCGCCTGGACGTCCCAGCGCCACTCCCGTTCGATCCAGGCCCGGCCCTTCTCCCCCATGGCGCGGGCCCGGTCCGGGTCCGCGAGAAGGCCCGCCACCGCTTCGGCGATGCCGGGGACGGAGCGGCCCGGCACCACGAGGCCCGTCTCGCCGTCCAGGACGGCGTCGGGGGCGCCGCCCGAGTCGCCCGCGACGACCGGGAGCCCGGTCGCGGACGCCTCCAGGTACACGATGCCGAGGCCCTCGACGTCCAGGCCGCGGCGGCGGGTGCGGCACGGCATCGCGAAGACGTCGCCCGCGTCGAAGTGCGCGGGCAGTTCCTCCCAGGGGACGCCGCCGGTGAAGACGACCGAACCGCCGACGCCCAGGGACGCGGCGAGGCGTTCCAGGTCGCCGCGGTAGGGTCCGCCGCCGACGAGGAGCAGCGCGGCGTCCGGCACGGACTCCAGGACTCGGGGCCAGGCGCGGAGGAGGGCGTCCTGCCCCTTGCGCGGGACCAGGCGGGACACGCACACCGCCACCGGACGGCCGGTCAGCCCGTGCCGCTCCCGGATCTCCGCCCCGCCCGCGCCCCGGTGGAAGAGCGTCTCGTCGACGCCGGGCGCGAGCCGGGCCATCCGCGCCGCGGCCTCGGGCGACAGGGCCCGCGCCATCCGGGAGCGGGTGTACTCGCCGAGGTAGGTCAGGACGTCGACGCCGTCCCCGATGCGGCCCAGCAGGGTGCGCGCCACCGGCAGCGACGCCCAGCCGGCCTCGTGCCCGTGGGTGATCCCGACGAGCCGCCGCGCCCCCCGGCGCCGCAGCGCCGGGGCCAGCAGGCCGAGGGGCGCCGCCGCGCCGAACACGACCGAGTCGCAGCGCTCCGCGCGCAGCACGTCCGCGGCCCGGCGCAGCACCCCCGGCTCCGGCAGCATCAGGGAGCCGGGGTGCCGGACGACGGGGAACGGCTGCGCAGCGTCGAACTCCGCGGCGCCCTTCCAGGCCGGGGCGTAGACGACGACCGAACCGGGCGGGCGGCGCACGGCGAGGCCGTGCACGAAGGCCTGGATGCCGCCCGGGCGCGGCGGGAAGTCGTTGGTGACGACCAGGGTCCGGGTCATCGCGGGTCGCCCGGGATGCGCGAGGGCCCGCCACCGGCGGTGCGGTGACGGGCCCCCGATGCGCGGACGATCAGTGCCGGACCTCGTGCGACGCGGCGCCGCCCTCGATCTCGGCCTGCTCGCCGTGCGGGTGCTCGTGCTCCTCGACGGGGATGTCGTCGAACGTCCACGCGCGGTTGAGGCGCGAGCGCAGGTGCCCGATCGGGCCCTTGGTGCCGGGCGCCGGGATGCCCTTGGCGTCCCGGGCCGGGGCCTCGGGCCGGGCGTTCTCCTTGGAGAGCAGGACGTGCCGCTCCTCGTCGCGCGGCGCCTCGTGCCGCTCGGAGAACTTCCCGTCCGGCGACATCAGGATCACGCCGCTCTCCACGCCGTGCCCGACGACGTCGGCGTCCTTGCGCTGCAGGCCCAGGCAGATCCGCTTGGTGATGACGAACGCGATGATCGGCCCGAGGAAGAACGCGACCCGGAAGAACCACGTCGTCGCGAACAGCGACACGTGGAACTTGTCCGCGATGACGTCGTTGGCGCCGGCGATCCACAGCAGCCCGTAGAAGGTGACCGCGGCGATGCCCGTCGCCGTGCGGACCGGGGCGTTGCGCGGCCGGTCGTTCACGTGGTGGTGGCGCTTGTCGCCGGTCACCCACTGCTCGATGAACGGCCAGGCCGCCGCGCCGCCGAACACGATGCCGAGCGGCACCAGCGCCGGGATCAGCACGTTGAAGCTGACCGTGTGGCCCCAGGCGGAGACCTCCCAGTTCGGCATGATGCGCAGCGCCCCTTCGAGGACGCCCATGTACCAGTCGGGCTGGGAGCCCGAGGAGATCGCGCCGGGGTCGTACGGTCCGAACAGCCAGATCGGGTTGATCT
>NZ_JBEZJP010000723.1:0-2186 GCF_040653175.1 Actinomadura sp. NPDC048032 | reverse complement strand
GTGCAGGTGCCCGACCGTGCTCACCTCGATGTCGGGCGGCTGGTGCCCGGCGAACTCGGTGAGCAGGGCGCGGCGTTCCCGCAGGCGGCGCGCGGTCAGCGCGTCGAAGTCGGTGCCGTCCCCGTCCGGGACGTCGCGCAGCATCGCCTCGACGGCGGCGGCCGCGTCGGCGGCCCGCGGAGCCGGCACGAGCATGCTCTGCTGGACGGGCGGCGTGAGCTCGTCGAGCGCGGCGTGCAGGCGGCCGAGCAGCTCGCCGAGGGCCTCGCACTGGGTGAACGTCAGCTCCAGGCCGCCGCGGCCGCGGCCGCCGACCCACGGATACAGGACGTATCCGCGGCCGGCGGCCGTGACCACCGTTCGGCCGCTCCGCGCCGGCACGGGCGCGTGAACCGGGAGGCCGGCCGCGTCGAGCGCGGCCGTGACGCCGTGCTGGAACAGCAGGCGGCGCCGGTCGGCGCCGGTGTGCTCCCTGAGGAAGAACGCCCCGCCCGCCGCGTCGACGCGCCAGCTCCGGCCGCCCGGCCCGGTCGCCAGCGGGGTCGCCGTGCCCGGAGCGCCGATCTCCCAGCGCTTCAGCAGCCGCGGTGGAAGCGGATCCGCGCCGGTGGCGCCGCCGTCCGCCGCCTGCCCGCCGTCGCCGGCCCGCTGTTCGGCGTCG
Source organism: Actinomadura sp. NPDC048032 (assembly GCF_040653175.1). NCBI lineage: Bacteria > Bacillati > Actinomycetota > Actinomycetes > Streptosporangiales > Thermomonosporaceae > Actinomadura > Actinomadura sp. NPDC048032. The sequence goes on along the minus strand of NZ_JBEZJP010000723.1, from coordinate 1,525 downwards.
GCCCTGTCTCTGGCGTCAGCACTCTGGGACGTCGGCACCTCGGCACCTCGGCTGCTTCGGACGGACGGCGGTCGAATGAGTGTTCTACGCCGACGCTACACGTCCCGGCCGCGGCGCGAAAGTGAACCGCGCCGCCCCGCGTCTCAGACGCGTTCGAGGACGACGACGGGGATGTCGCGGTCCGTCTTCTTCTGGTACTCGTCGTAGTCCGGCCACGTGGCGGCCATCTTCCGCCAGAGGGGCGGCTTCTCCTCGGGTGTCGCCGTGCGGGCCCGCGCGGTGAACTTGTCGCCCTTCACCTGCACCTTCACCTCGGGGGTGTCCTGCAGGTTGCGGTACCAGAGCGGCGGCTCGTCCGCTCCGCCCTTGGACGCCACGACGAGGTAGGCGTCGCCTTCCGTCTGGTAGATGAGCGGCGTCGTGTGCTCCTTGCCGCTGCGCCGTCCGGTGGTGGTGAGCAGGAGGGTGACGGTGCCGTTCCAGTCGTGTCCCTCCGCACCGTCGGTCGCCTGGTACCGCTCGACGTGTTCCTTGCCGTACAACATGGTTCTCTCCTCATTTCGCCCTGGCCATGGGGGCGCCCCTCTGTAACCCGCGAGTCGGGGCCGCCCTTCCCGGGATCACTACCCTGGCGTGGTGGATGATGCGGCGGAGGTGGCGCGGCGGTGCGCCGAGACGATGTACGCGCAGGACAAGGTGGCGCAGGACCTCGGCATGCGGATCACCGAGATCGCGCCGGGGCGGGCGCGGCTGCGGATGACGGTGGCCGCGACCATGGTGAACGGGCACGGGATCGCCCACGGGGGCTATCTGTTCCTGCTCGCCGACTCCGCCTTCGCCTACGCGTGCAACACCTATGACTCCGTGACGGTCGCGGCGTCCGCCGACGTGGTGTTCGTCGCGAGCGCGCGCGGCGGCGACGTCCTGGAGGCGACGGCGGTCGAACGCACCCGCTACGGGCGGAGCGGCGTCTACGACGTCACGGTGCGGCGCGTCCCCGGCGGGGAGGTCATCGCGGAGTTCCGCGGCGGGAGCCGGAGCCGGGACCAGCGCGTCATCGACGGCGGCGCGCCCTGAGGCGCACGGGTCACAGCTCGTTCAGGACGCGGGTGAGGTAGCGCGCCGTCTCGTCGGGGCGCTCGGCGGTGATGCACAGGTTGTTCATCGCGCGCATGTAGGTGTCGACGTCGGTCGGCTTGTCGAGGTAGAGCGCGCTGGTGAGCTGCTCCAGGTAGACGACGTCGGACAGGCCGGGCTCGGCGAAGCGCAGGATCGTGAACGGGCCTCCCGCGGCGGCGTGCCCTCCCGCGCCGAACGGCACGATCTGGAGCGTGACGTTGGGCAGTTCCGACACCTCGATCAGATGCCGGATCTGGTCGCGCATCACCTCGCGGCCGCCGAGCGGACGGCGCACGACCGCCTCGTCCAGCACGGCCCACAGCGTCGGCGCGTCCGGGGAGGTGAACCGCTCCTGCCGGGTGGTGCGGATCTGGACGCGGCGCTCGACCTCCTCGTCACTGGCGTC
>NZ_JBEZJP010000722.1:0-2200 GCF_040653175.1 Actinomadura sp. NPDC048032 | reverse complement strand
GCGAACTTGTTGTCGCCGACCGGGATCACCGAGCCGAAGTACTCCTGGAAGATCTCCGGGTGCTCGCGTGAAGTGCTTGCGGGCCTTGTTGCGGCTCATCCTGCGGCCCGCGCCGTGCGAGGCCGAGTTGTAGGCGGTCTCGTTGCCCAGGCCGCGGACGATGTAGGTGCCGGTCGCCATGGACCCGGGGATGATCCCGAGGTCGCCGGCGCCCGCGCGGATCGCGCCCTTGCGGGTGACGAGCAGCTCGACTCCCCCGTACTCCTCCTCCGCCACGTAGTTGTGGTGGCAGGAGATGACCTCGCCCCACCTGCAGCGCTTCTCGCCGAACTGCCTGGTGACGACGTTCTGCGCGAGCGCGGTCATGACGGCGCGGTTGCGGCGCGCGTACTCCTGCGCCCAGAACAGGTCGTGCCGGTAGGCGTCCATCTTGGCGGTGCCGGTGAGGAACACGGCGAGGTCGCCGTCCGGCAGGTCCTGGTTGTGCGGCAGCTTGCGGGCGGCCTCGATGTGCTGCTCGGCCAGCTCGTTGCCGATGTTGCGCGACCCCGAGTGCAGGACGAGCCAGATCGCGCCGTCGTCGTCCGCGCACAGCTCCAGGAAGTGGTTGCCGCCGCCGAGCGTGCCCATCTGCGAGCGGGCGCGGCCGAGGCGGGACCGCACCGCCGGGTGCAGGTCGTCGAACGCCTTCCAGAAGTCGTACCAGCCCCGTTCCTTCAGGCCCGGCAGCGCGGACGGGTCCACGGCGGTCCTGTGCGAGCCGCGCCCGACGGGGATCGCCTTCTCCAGCCGCGAGCGCAGGCCGGACAGGTCGTCGGGCATGTCCTCGACGGTGAGCGACGACTTCGCGGCGGTCATCCCGCAGCCGATGTCGACCCCGACGGCGGCCGGGGACACCGCGTTCCTCATCGCGATCACCGAGCCGACGGTGGCGCCCTTGCCGTAGTGGACGTCGGGCATCACCGCGAGGCCCTCCACCCACGGCAGGGCGGAGACGTTGCGCAGCTGGTCGAGGGCGAGGTCCTCGACGGTGTCGGGGTCGGTCCACATCCGGATCGGGACGCGGCCGCCCTTCAGGGTCTGGTACGGCATTCCCACTCCTTGATCGACGGAACCGGACCGCGATCTATGACGCCAGAGTCACCCGTCCCGGTTCAACCGGTTTTCGCCCTGGCGGCGCTCGGTGAGGCCGAGCCGGTCGAGGTGGCGCAGCAGGGCGACGGCGACGTCGCGGCCGGTCCCGAGCGCGTCGCCGGCCTGGGCGGGCGTGAACGGCTGCGGGAGCTCGGACAGGACGCGCAGCGCCTCCCGGTCGGCGCCCGGGAGCAGCACGACCCCGTCGTCGATCCGCAGGACGGCGCCCGCGCGCTCCGCCCCGGCGAGGACGTCGCCCGTGAGGCCCAGCTCTTCGAGGCGCTCGGCGCTGGGGGGATCGAACGGGCTGTCCGCGAGGTCGGCGCGGAGGCGCCGCACGGCCGCGGCCCAGGGCGGCGGCGGTTCCGCGGCGACCGCCGCCGGATCGGGCTCGGCGGCCGGCGCGGGGCCGGGGCCCGGGGACGGGCCGTAGACGCGTCCCGCGTCCAGGCGCAGCGGCGGCTGGACGAGCGCGGCGGCGAGCTGCCGGGAGGGGAGGCCGAGGCGCAGCCGGACGGACTCCAGCGGGATGCCGGGGGCGCTGGGGCTCTCGGCGGCGTGCCGGGCCGTCTCCTCCGCGAGCCGCTCGAACAGCGACCGCCAGTGCGCCGGGTCGGCGACCCACTCGCCGTCCAGGGCGACGGCGCCGGGCGGCGGCGCGCAGCCCATGACCGACAGCTCCGAGCGCCGGAGCACGCCGTGCCGGCGGAGCACGACGGCGCCGTCCGGGCGGTCGGGCCAGGTCGCCAGCTCGCGGGCGCGGGCGGCGCCCGCTCCGCGGCGCACGAGGGTGGGCGGCCGGACGTCCAGGACGCTCACCCCGGCGATCGTGCGGCGGTCGGGGTCGCGCAGGAGCCCGGTGTCGCCGAGGTGGAGGGCGAGCCGGGTGTTCAGGGTCAGGCGCGCGGTGTCGGGGCCGAGGGGCCGCAGCCCGACCGCGACGGCGGCCGACCCGATGTGCAGCGTCATCCGCCGCGCGAGCCTGCCGGACGCCTCGCCGAAGCGGCGCCCTGACCGCCCTCGTCGCCGTGGCGGTCTCGGTCGCCTCGTCCCGCGACGAGGTGCT
>NZ_JBEZJP010000721.1:0-2214 GCF_040653175.1 Actinomadura sp. NPDC048032 | reverse complement strand
GTGCCGCCGGGCCGGCGCCGGGGCGGTCACCGCGGTCGTCCCGTACTTCGGGTACGCCCGGCGGGGCGAGCGCATCATCGCCCACGTGGTGGAACACCCCGCCTACCCGTTCTCGGCGGACGAGCTGCGCCGGCATTGCGAACGCTTTCTGTCGCACTACAAGGTGCCCTCCGAGTTCCTGCCCCGGACGGAGCTGCCCCGGAACATGCTGGGCAAAGTCGTCCGGCAGCGGCTGCGGGACGAGTTCGCCGCCTCGTCGGCGCAGCGGATGGGCCCCGCGCGGAGTGGTTGACTGGTCGCGTGCAAACCGAGACCGTCCAGTCAGGGCTCTTCACGCGGCTCGCCGAGATCGGGCGTCAGAGGGCCACCCAGGACGGACGGCCGGAGACCTTGTACGACCGGCACGGTGTGCTCGTCGTCCGCGTCGGCGACGTGGTCGTGAAGGCGCACCAGGCCGACCGGGAACACGGCTCCCCCCTCCTCGCCCGGATAGCGCTGGCGGAGGCCCTGCCCGATCTGGTCGTCGGCGCCTTGGGGCCGCCGCTCACCGTGGACGGCCGCACGGTCACGCTCTCGGCGTTCGGTGAGCCGGTGGATCCTGCCGGGGAACTCCCCTGGGAGGAGGGCGCCCGGCTCCTGGCGGCGCTGCACGCGGTGCCCGTCCCGGCCGACGCGCCGCCGTGGGGACGTCCGACCCGCGTGGCGCGCCTGGTCTCCCGCCTGCAGGACGGCCCCGCCGCGGACGCGGTGCGCCGCGCGTTCGCCACTCTCCCCGCCTGGATACGCGGCGAGGAGAAGGAGCCCGAGGAGCGCTCCCGCTGCCTCATCCACGGCGACTGGCATCTGGGCCAGATGGTCCGCGCACCGGACGGGCGGTGGCGGCTCATCGACATCGAGGACCTCGGCTCGGGCGACCCCGCATGGGACCTCGCGCGGCCCGCGGCGCTCTACTCCGGCGGGGTTCTCCCGCCGCGGGACTGGGAGCGCTTCCTGGGCGCCTACAGGGAGGCGGGGGGCCCGGCCGTGCCCGTGCAGGGCGATCCCTGGACGGCCCTGGACGTACCCGCGCGAAGTCTTGCGATCCAGATCGCGGCCACGTGCGTCATATCCGCGGGGAGGGAAGATCGGCCGCTCGACGGCGCGGAGCAGGCGATGGTCGACGCCTGCGTGAGAATATCCGCGGCGGGGGACGCGGCATGACGTGGCGCCCAACCTGTCCTACATTTAGCCTCTACCTGGGGATCCATACCGGAAGGATGACAAGGCGATGCACTGCCCTAAATGTCGTGGCGTGATGCGGACCTACACCCGCAGCGGCGTCCACATCGAGCAATGTGACAGCTGCCGGGGCATCTTCCTCGACTACGGCGAGCTCGAGGCCCTGAGCCAGATGGAGTCGCAGTACCGGGCGGCGCCCCCGCCCGCCGCGGCGCCCGGCTGGGGCGCCCCGGCGCCGGCGGTCCACCACCATCACCACGGCGGGCACCACCGCCCGCACCACGGCAGCGTGTTCCACATGCTCTTCTCGACCTGACCCGCGGCCACGGCCCGCCCCGAGGGCGGCGGGCCGTGGCGCGCGGAACGGTCACAGGCGCGGGTCCACCGGCTCCGACTCCAGCGCCAGGACGGCGAAGACCGCCTGGTGGACGCGCCACAGCGGCTCCCCGCCGGCGAGCCGGTCGAGGGCCTCGACGCCCAGCGCGTGCTCCCGCATCGCCAGCGACCGCTTGCGCCCGAGCGACCTGCGGCGCAGCCGTTCGAGGTGCTCGGGCTCGCGGTAGTCGGGCCCGTAGATGATGCGCAGGTACTCCGGCCCCCGGCACTTGACGCCGGGCTGCACCTTGGCGCCCTCCGGAAGCGGGCCCAGCGGCTTGACGACCATGCCCTCGCCGCCCGCCGCGGTGAGCTTCTCCCACCACTCGGCGGCCGCGGCCTCCGACTCCGGCGCCCCCAGGTCGACGGTCATCGACCCCGTCCGCTGGACGAGCCCGCTCGCGTCGCCGTCCGCCAGCCGCCCGGCCACGGACATGTGCCACTCGTGGTCGCGCAGGACCGCCCACGAGCGGCCCTCCCCCGCGAGGACCTGGAACGGCGCGAACCGCACGCCGGTCAGCCCGTCCACCGGCCAGCAGTAGCGCGCGTACGCGTCGCGGAACCGGAACGCGTTCGCGGCCCGCCGGTCGACGCGCTCGCGCAGCCCGCCGAGGTCGAGCC
>NZ_JBEZJP010000720.1:0-2217 GCF_040653175.1 Actinomadura sp. NPDC048032 | reverse complement strand
TCTGGTTGCCGACTCCCCGAGGCATATCGCAGGCTCCCACGTCCTTCATCGGCTCCTGATGCCAAGGCATCCACCGTATGCCCTTAAAAACTTGAACACACAAAACGATCAGAACAAATCGCAGATAAACAACAAACCCACAAGGAAAAAAATCCCCTGCGAGTCCGTCATCTACCAGAGATGCTCGCGTCCACTGTGCAGTTCTCAAAAAACAACCGGGCCCACCAAAACCACACCACCATGCGGTGATGCAGTCCTGGTCCCGTAGTCCGAGGCCACCGGGCTCGCGCCCGTTCCCTCAGGACCCAACAGCGTGTCCACCAGTCCGACCACCCGAACTCGTTGTTCCCACTCCCCGAAGTCACCTCCGGGGCGGTACTAGCCGAGCCGCATGAACGGCCTGGTGAATAACCAGTGCTCCACATCTATGAGCAGCCACCTGACAGACATTCGCTGTCAACGGCGGCCACCGACCCAGATCCCTCTCACGAGGCGACCTCGGCCAGTTGGTGCTCCTTAGAAAGGAGGTGATCCAGCCGCACCTTCCGGTACGGCTACCTTGTTACGACTTCGTCCCAATCGCCGGCCCCACCTTCGACCGCTCCCCCCACACAAGGTGGTTGGGCCACGGGCTTCGGGTGTTGCCGACTTTCGTGACGTGACGGGCGGTGTGTACAAGGCCCGGGAACGTATTCACCGCAGCGTTGCTGATCTGCGATTACTAGCGACTCCGACTTCACGAAGTCGAGTTGCAGACTTCGATCCGAACTGAGACCGGCTTTAAGGGATTCGCTCCACCTCACGGTATCGCAGCCCTCTGTACCGGCCATTGTAGCATGTTTGCAGCCCAAGACATAAGGGGCATGATGACTTGACGTCATCCCCACCTTCCTCCGAGTTGACCCCGGCGGTCTCCCATGAGTCCCCACCCGAAGTGCTGGCAACATGGAACGAGGGTTGCGCTCGTTGCGGGACTTAACCCAACATCTCACGACACGAGCTGACGACAGCCATGCACCACCTGTCACCGGCCCAAAAGGACCCACCATCTCTGATGGTTTTCCGGCGATGTCAAGCCTTGGTAAGGTTCTTCGCGTTGCGTCGAATTAAGCAACATGCTCCGCCGCTTGTGCGGGCCCCCGTCAATTCCTTTGAGTTTTAGCCTTGCGGCCGTACTCCCCAGGCGGGGCGCTTAATGCGTTAGCTGCGGCGCGGAATCCGTGGAAGGACCCCACACCTAGCGCCCAACGTTTACGGCGTGGACTACCAGGGTATCTAATCCTGTTCGCTCCCCACGCTTTCGCTCCTCAGCGTCAGTACAGGCCCAGAGAACCGCCTTCGCCACCGGTGTTCCTCCCGATATCTGCGCATTTCACCGCTACACCGGGAATTCCGTTCTCCCCTACCTGCCTCTAGTCTGCCCGTATCCACCGCAGACCCACGGTTAAGCCGTGGGCTTTCACGACAGACGCGACAAACCGCCTACGAGCTCTTTACGCCCAATAATTCCGGACAACGCTTGCGCCCTACGTATTACCGCGGCTGCTGGCACGTAGTTAGCCGGCGCTTCTTCTGCAGGTACCGTCACGTTAGCTTCGTCCCTGCTGAAAGAGGTTTACAACCCGAAGGCCGTCATCCCTCACGCGGCGTCGCTGCGTCAGGCTTCCGCCCATTGCGCAATATTCCCCACTGCTGCCTCCCGTAGGAGTCTGGGCCGTGTCTCAGTCCCAGTGTGACCGGTCGCCCTCTCAGGCCGGTTACCCGTCGTCGCCTTGGTAGGCCATCACCCCACCAACAAGCTGATAGGCCGCGAGCCCATCCCCAACCGAAAAACTTTCCACCACACGATCATGCGACCAGTGGTCATATCCGGTATTAGACCCAGTTTCCCGGGCTTATCCCAGAGTCAGGGGCAGGTTGCTCACGTGTTACTCACCCGTTCGCCGCTCGAGTACCCCCGAAGGGGCCTTTCCGCTCGACTTGCATGTGTTAAGCACGCCGCCAGCGTTCGTCCTGAGCCAGGATCAAACTCTCCATCAAGGTCCAACGACCAGCCAGGGGGCGAACCCCGACCAGCCAAACCTCAGGAAACAATCCCGGCATCACCATCCCCAACGGGATGGCATTGCCTCAAAGAAATCCCCACCATCCCCGAAGAGATGGCACGGGGCGACCCGGCCGAATAAAGACCGGGCCGATAAAGGCACTGGCTTTTAA
>NZ_JBEZJP010000719.1:0-2241 GCF_040653175.1 Actinomadura sp. NPDC048032 | reverse complement strand
TCTACGCGTACACGGTCGGCGGCGGGCACGGCTCGGGCGGACCTGGTCTGCTCGCCCGGTGTCCTGGGTGGTGCAGGGAAGCCGCGGCCCGTCATGACGGATCGCCCTTCCACGAGGTCGACAATCGTCGGCGCGCGAGGAGGCGACCTGGCTCGGCCACTTCGAGAGGGGCACCACAGTTGCGGGACAGCGCCGGATTTTCCACCGGACTTCGCTCCTGGCGCGCAGCATCGCAACGGTATCAGCCACCGAATCCTGATCTGTCGGGTTGTTCGGAGTGAGTACTCACTTCGCTCTTGACGGAGTGAGTACTCACTCCGTACTGTCGCGGGCATGGAGGAGAAGAGTCGGCGCCGCGCTCCCGGGATGAGCCCGGAGCAGCGGCGCGAAATGATCATCCGGACGGCGCTGCCGCTCGTCGCCGAGCGCGGCACGGCCGTCACCACGGCGCAGATCGCCCGCGCCGCCGGCATCGGCGAGGCGACGATCTTCCGCGTCTTCGCCGACAAGGACGAACTGCTGGACGCCTGCGTCGCCGAGGCGCTGCGGACCGACCACGTCCTCGCCGAGATCGGCGCGATCCCGCTCGACCAGCCGCTGCCCGCGCGGCTCGCCGAGGCCGCCGCCGCGATCGACGCCTACCTCGCCCGCATGGGCCTGGTGATCGGCGCACTGCACGCCTCCGGCCGGCGCGCGCGCCCCGAGCCCGGCGCCGGCGAGCCCGGTCCCGACCGCGCGGCCGCCATGACCCGCACCCGTGAGGCTCTCGCCGAGCTCTTCGAACCCGAACGGGACCGGCTGCGCCTGTCCGTCGACCAGATCGCGGGCCTGTTCCTGGGCTTCGTTTTCAGCCGGGCCCGGCCCGCCGCCGGCCCCGACGCGCAGCCCCTCTCCGTCGAGGAGTACCTGGACGTCTTCCTGCACGGCGCTCTCAAGGAAGGAACCACCGCATGACGATCAGCCTGAACCACGCGATCGTGACGGCCGCCGACAACGACGAGGCGGCCCGCTTCTTCGCCGCCGTCATGGGCCTGGAGTACACCGGCCCCCACCCGCACGCGCGGCACTTCGTCCCGATCCGCGTGAACGAGGGCCTCACCCTCGACTTCATGACCGTCGCCTACCCGCAGGGCCACCACCTGGCCTTCGACGTGGACGCGGTCACGTTCGACGCCGCCGTGGACCGCCTCGAAGCCCGCGAGATCCCCTACGGCGACGACCCCGCCCACGCCGACAACGGCCGCGTGGACGAGGACCACCCGCTCGGCGGCCGCGGCCTCTACTTCTCCGACGCCAGCGGCAACCTCTACGAACTCATTTCGCCGTGACCGTCTTCAGGAACTCCCGGGTGCGCCGGTCGCCCGGCATGTACTCGGCGGCGACGAAGTCGGTGACGCCCGCCTCCGACAGCTCCTCCAGCTTCGCCGCGACCGTGTCCTCGTCCCCGACGACCGCCAGGTCCTTCGGGCCCTCCACGCCCTCCCGGTCCATCATCGCCCGGTAGGACGGCAGCACCCCGTACACCTCGAACGTCTCCCCGGCCTGCTCCCGCGCGCGCTCCACGTCACCGGTGACGCACACGGGCAGGACGCACACGACGCGCGGCGCGTCCCGTCCGGCCGCCTCGGCCGCCGCCGTGATGGTCGGCACGATGTGCTCGCGGACGGTGACGGGGCCGGTCATCCACAGCACCGTTCCGTCCGCCCGCTCCGCCGCCAGCTTCAGCATCTTCGGGCCGAGCGCCGCGAGCAGCAGCGGCACCCGCCCCTCGTTCGGCACGTTCAACCCGATGTTGCCCCGCAGGGTCTCGCCGTCGAAGGAGGCGTTCTCCCCTTCGAGCAGCGGCGCCAGCACCGACAGGTACTCGTCCATGTGCCGCAGCGGCCTGCCGAAGTCGTACCCGTACATGTCCTCGATGACGATCTTGTGGGACAGGCCGACGCCGAGAGTGAACCGTCCCCGCAGCGCCAGCGCGGTCGTCCTCGCCTGCTGCGCCAGCACGGCCGGATGCCGCGGATACGTCGGCACCACCGCCGTCCCCAGGTCGATCCCGGACACCCCGCTGCCCGCCACCGCCAGCGCGGTCAGCGCGTCCACCCCGAAGGTCTGCGACATCCACGCCGAGGAGAACCCGTCGTCCGCCGCGCGCCGCACGTCGTCCGTCAGCTTCCCCAGCGCCTCGACCGCGCCCAGGTCGTCGTCCTCCACCACCGGGACGGGCACGGTGACGTACTGGTCCTC
>NZ_JBEZJP010000718.1:0-2259 GCF_040653175.1 Actinomadura sp. NPDC048032 | reverse complement strand
GTCGGGGTTCGAGACGAAGAAGGCCGCGCTGAACTGGGGTGAGGAGCAGGCCCTCGTCCGGCGGCCCGGCGGGGGCGGCGACCCGCACCTCGAACGCCTGGCCGTAGTAGCGCAGGTCGGCGGAGCGGGCGAAGCGGCGGCGGTCCTCGGGGAACCCCTCGCGCGCCAGGGCCTCGGCGGCCTCGGATTCGAGGTCGGCGTAGACGCCGGCGAGGAGCGCGGGGTCGAGCTCGGCGTCGCGGACGACGCGGGTCCGGACGTAGTCGTTCTTCACGTCCACGGTGAGCAGCCCGAAGGCCGACAGGTTGCCGGGGTTCTCCGGGACGACCGCGGCGGGCAGGCCGAGGACGTCCAGCAGCCGGCACGCCAGCAGGGGCCCGGAGCCGCCGAACGCGACGAGCGGGTAGTCGCGCACGTCCAGGCCGCGCTTCACGGTGATCTGCCGGATGGCGTTGGCCTGGTTCCACGCGGAGATCTCCAGGATCCCGGCCGCGGCCCGCTCCACGGAGAGGCCGAGGTCCGCGGCGAGGGCCTCCAGGCCCCGGCGGGCGGCGTCCACGTCCAGGGGCACCTCGCCGCCCAGCAGGTGCGGCGGGATGCGGCCGAGGACGGCGTGCGCGTCGGTCACCGTGACCTCGGCGCCGCCGCGCCCGTAGCACAGCGGCCCCGGATCGGCCCCGGCGCTGCGCGGCCCGACCTTCAGCGCTCCGTCGGGCGAGCGCCACGCGACCGACCCGCCGCCCGCCCCGACGGTCACGATGTCGATCATCGGGATCTTGACGGGGTGGCGGCCGATGGACCCCTCGGTGGTGAGGGTGGGCTCGCCGTCCAGGACGACCGCGACGTCGGTGGACGTCCCGCCGCCGTCCAGCGTCACCACCGAGCCGCGGCCGCTGCGCGCGACCACGAACGCCGCGCCGAGCGCCCCGGCCGCCGGGCCGGACAGCACGGTCGTGATCGGCTGCCGCGCCACCTCCTCCGCCGACAGGACGCCGCCGTTGCTCTTCATCACCAGCAGCCGCGCCGCGACGCGCTCGGCGATCCGCGCGAGGTAGCCGTTCATCGCGGGCTTGACGGCGGCGTCGACGAGCGTCGTCACCGACCGCTCGTACTCGCGGTACTCGCGCAGCACCTCGCACGACAGCGACACCACCGCGTCCGGGTGCTCCCGGGCCAGCACGTCCCGCATCGCCAGCTCGTGGGACGGGTCGGCGTAGGAGTGCAGGAAGCACACCCCGATCGCGAGGACGCCCTGGTCGCGGAACCAGCGGGCCGCCGCGACGGCCGACTCCTCGTCGAACGGGCGCAGCTCGGCGCCGGTGTGGTCGAGCCGCCCGCCGACCGCCCGCACCCGGTGCGCGGGGACGATTCGCGGCGGCTTCACCCAGAAGTAGCTGTTGCCGTAGCCGTCCGGGACGCTCTGCCTGGCGATCTCCAGGATCGACTCGAAGCCCTCGGTGGTGACGAGCCCGAGGTCGTCGATCCGGTCCTCCAGCAGGCGGTTCGTGGCGACCGTCGTGCCGTGCGACAGCGCCGCCACGTCCGCCGGCTCCGCGCCGGTCAGCCGCAGGATCTTCGCGACGCCGTCGGCGAACCCCTCGGCCGGGTCGGCGGGCGTCGAGGGCGTCTTGGTGGTGACGAGCGCCCCGTCGCCGTCCAGCGCGACGACGTCGGTGAACGTCCCGCCCGTGTCGATGCCGATCCTCAGCCGCCTCACCATGCACAGAGGTCTACCGGACGCCGGCCACCTGCGAAACCGTCGCAACCTGCCAACGGAGGCGTCGTTCTTTCGTGACCGGCGTGCGGATAGGCTGAGCAGCTCTGTCCTGTCCGCACATCTGACGACCGCTGGAGCCCGTTCATGGCGCTTGAACGCCCCGAGATCGACTTTCCCGAGGGCCAGCCGCCCGCGTACCTCGACATCACCGACATCACCGAGGGCGACGGCCCGGAGGCCGTCAAGGGCTCGCGTGTGTCGATGCACTACGTCGGCGTGTCGTGGTCGACCGGCGAGGAGTTCGACGCGTCGTGGAACCGCGGCGGCACGTTCGACTTCGAGCTCGGCTCCGGCCGCGTCATCAAGGGCTGGGACATGGGCATCGTCGGGATGAAGGTCGGCGGCCGGCGCAAGCTGGTCATCCCGGCGCACCTGGCCTACGGCGACCGCAGCCCGAGCCCCGCCATCAAGCCCGGCGAGACGCTCATCTTCGTCGTCGACCTGGTCGGCGTCAGCTAGCGGCTTCCGGCGGCGGGTGCCCC
>NZ_JBEZJP010000717.1:0-2265 GCF_040653175.1 Actinomadura sp. NPDC048032 | reverse complement strand
GGCGCCTGCGCGCCCACCGGGGCACGGTCGTGGCGATCACGCACGACCGCATGTTCCTGGAGCGGGTGACCACCGCCGTCTTGGGCGATCGCCGAGGCCAGCACGTGCGGAGACACCTGGTCCAGGGAGGCCGCGAGGAACAGGGGGTCCTCGCCGCGGGCCGGATCGGCGGGGATGATCTCGGTGAGCGCGGGACGGCCCGTGGTGACGGTGCCGGTCTTGTCGAACAGCAGCACCCGCGCCCCCGCGAGCCGCTCCAGCGTGCCGCCGCCCTTCACGACCACCCCCCGCCGCGCGCATCTCGACAGGCCGGAGACGAAGGCGATGGGCGCCGCGAGGATCAGGGGGCAGGGAGTGGCCACGACCAGCACCGCCACCGCCCGGACGGGGTCGGCGGCGGCGATCCACGCCGCGCCGGCCAGCAGCAGCGTGGCGGGGATGAAGAGGGCCGAGTACCGGTCGGCCATCCGGATGAACGGCGCGTTCCCGGCCGCGGCCTCCTCGGCCAGCCGGACGATCCCGGCGTAGGTGCTGGACCGGGCGTCGTTGGTCGCGCGCAGCTCGAACGGGTCCCCGGCGTTGACCGTGCCGCCGCGCACCGCGTCCCCCGCGGGGCGCTCCACCGGCAGCGGCTCCCCGGTGAGCGTCGACTCGTCCAGCACCGCCGTCCCGCGCTCCACCAGCCCGTCCACCGGCACGGTCTCCCCGGCGCGGACCAGCAGCAGCTCGCCCGGCCGCACCTCGGAGACGTCGACGGTGTCGAGGCCGGTGCCGGTCCGGCGGTGCGCCACCCGGGGCGCGAGCGACAGCAGCGCCCCGAGGTCGCGGCGGGCGCGCCGCCCCGCCCGCTCCTCCAGCAGCCGGCCCCCGGTGAGCATCACGGCGATCACGGCGCCGGCGAAGGGCTCGCCGACCGCGATCGTCCCGGCCAGCGCCAGGACGGCGATCACATCGCTGCCGAACCTGCGGTGCAGGAGCCCCTCCACGACCCACCACACGGCGGGGCAGAGAGCGACCGCCGTGGCCAGCAGCCAGGCCAGGTCCGCGGCGCCGGAGCCCACCGACCAGCGGAGCGCGGCGCCCGCCGCCAGCGCGCCGCCGGTCAGCGCGAAGAGCGTCTCGTGAGCGTTGCGCGTGAACGCGCCCTTGACCGACATCCCACCTCGCCGCCTGTGTGAGTCCGTGCCGTCCACGCTTGCAGGCCGCGACCGGGGGCCGCAGGGGCGGTCGGCTCGTCACCGGCGGGACGAGGGGGTGCCTGAGATGGGGACCTTAGTCCCTAGGGGCGCGCGTGACCTGCGATGGAGCGTGGAAAGGAGCGGCCGCGCCGCTCTGCGCGGGGTCGCGCCGAAGGAAGCGACAGCCGCTGAGCCGGGAGGAGAACCGATGTCCGAGCCGATCGTCGTCGGGACCGATGGTTCCGACGAGGCGGCGGGCGCCCTCGACTGGGCCGCCGCCGAAGCCGCCTCGCGTGAGCGCCCCCTGCACATCGTCCACGCCGTGGAGAGCTGGCCCTACAAGACGCCGCTGTTCGCGCCGCCCGACACCGCCGAGCGCATGACCCGCGCGGGGCGCACGCTCCTGGCGGCCGCGCGCGAGCGGATCCGGGAGCGGTGGCCGGACCTGGAGATCACCACAGAGCTGGTGGCCGAAGAGGCGTGGCAGGCCCTGCGGGCGCAGTCGGAGAAGGCGTTCGAGCTGGTGGTGGCCAGCCGCGGCCGGGGCGGCTTCTCCAGCCTGATGCTGGGGTCCACCAGCCTGCGCCTGGCCGGCCACTCCGCGGTCCCAGTCGTGATCGTTCGCGGGGGCGGGGCCGACCGCGGCGAGGTCGTGGTGGGGATCGACCTGGCCCGGCAGATGGATCCGGTCCTCGACTACGCCTTCGAGGCGGCCGCGCTCCACGGTGCCCGCCTCCGCGTCGTCCACGCGTGGCAGACGTTCGCGACGCTGATCGAGGCCGGCTACGCCGTCGACGCCGACCAGATCGAGGACGATCTGCGCAAGGAGGTCGCCGCGGCCTACCAGCCCGTGCGGCGCACGCATCCGGGGGTCGACGTCGCCGACGAGATCGTCCTGGAGCATCCGGTGACCGCGCTGGCCAACGCGTCGGGGAGCGCCCGCCTGCTGGTGGTCGGCGCCCACGACCGGCGCTGGAGCGCTCCCCAGCTCGGGTCGACCTGCCACGGGGTCATCCACCACGCGCAGTGCCCCGTCGCCGTCGTTCCCGCCCACTGACCCCGGCCGGTCCCGCCGGCGGCTTCCGCC
>NZ_JBEZJP010000716.1:0-2267 GCF_040653175.1 Actinomadura sp. NPDC048032 | reverse complement strand
GCGCTCACCGGCGGGCCGGAGGGCGACACCCTGATCCGCCGCGCCGCCCGCGTCGCCGCCCGCACCAAGGGCGCCGACCTGCTGGCCGTCCACGTTCTGCCCGGCGACGGCCTCACCGGCGCCGATCCCGCGCACCTCGTGCGGCAGAGGGCCCTCGTGGAGAACCTCGGCGGCACCTACCACCAGGTCGTCGGCGACGACGTCCCGTCCGCGCTGCTGGACTTCGCGCGGGGCGTCAACGCGACCCAGCTGGTGCTGGGCGCCTCCCGGCGGGGCCGGGTCGCCCAGCTCTTCTCCCGGGGCGTCGGCGTGACGACGACCGCCCACTCCGGCCCGATCGACGTCCACCTGGTCACCCACGAGGAGGTCAGCAAGGGACGCCGGGCCCGGCCGTCGCGCGGCGGCCTCACCCGCCGGCGGCGCACCGCGGGCTTCGCGATGGCCGCCGCGCTCCTTCCGCTGCTCACCCTGGTGCTCCACCACCTGCAGGGAGAGTTCTCCCTGCCCAGCGACATCCTGCTGTTCCTCGTCCTGGTCATCGGGGTCGCGCTGGTCGGCGGCCTGTATCCCGCGCTCTTCACCGCGGTGTTCGGGTCGCTCCTGCTGAACTTCTACTTCACGCCGCCGCTCAACCGGTTCACGATCTCCGAGCGGGAGAACCTGCTGGCCCTGGTGGTCTACGTCGTCGTGGCCGCCGCCGTCAGCGCCGTGGTCGACCTGAACTACCGGCGCAGCCGCGAGGCGGCCCGGACCCGGACCGAGGCCGAGGTCCTGTCCGCCCTCGCGGGCGGGGTGCTGCGCGGCCAGAGCACGCCGCGCGACATCCTGGAGGACCTGCGGCAGACCTTCGGGCTCACGGCGGTGACCCTGCTGGAGCGCGAGCCGGAGTCCGCCGGGACGCTCGGCTCGCAGGGCGATCCGGACCGCTGGCGCATCGTGTCGACGGCCGGGGGCCCGCCCTGCACCGCCCCGAAGGCGGGCGAGACCGGGATCCCGATCGACGACGGCCTCGTCCTGGTGCTGCGCGGCCGGACGCTGCGGGCCGAGGACCGCCGGGTGGTGGAGGCCTTCGCGGCCCACGCCGCGGCAGCGCTGCAGCAGCAGCGGCTGACCGCCGAGGCCGAGCGGGCGCGTCCGCTGGCCGAGGCCGACCGGGTCCGCACCGCCCTGCTCAACGCCGTCGGCCACGACCTGCGGACCCCGCTGTCCTCGGCGAAGGCGGCCGTGGACAGCCTGCGCAGCCCCGATGTCACCTGGATCGAGGAGGACCGGGACGAACTGGTCGACACCGCCGCCGAGTCCCTGGCGCGGCTCGACCGGCTCGTGACCGACCTCCTCGACATGAGCCGGCTGCAGGCCGGCGTGCTCGGCGTCGTCGCGCGGCCCCTGGCGGTCGAGGACGTCGTGCCCCGCGCCGTGGCCTCCCTCGACCACCCCGGCGCGGCCGGGGTGCGCATCCGGATCTCCGGCGGGCTGCCCGAGGTGCCGGCCGATCCGGTCCTGCTCCAGCGGGTGCTGGCGAACCTGGTCGCCAACGCCGTCCGCCACAACCCTCCCGGGGAGCGCGTCACGGTGACCGCGAGCGCCCACGCGGACCGGGTCGAGCTGCGGGTGATCGACCGCGGTCCCGGAATCCCCGCGTCCGAGAGGGACGCCGTCTTCGCGCCCTTCCAGCGGCTGGACGACCGCGGCGACGGCGCCGGTGTCGGCCTCGGGCTGGCGCTGGCGCGGGGGATGACCGAGGCGATGGGGGGCACCCTCCTTCCCGAGGAGACTCCCGGCGGCGGGCTGACCATGGTGGTCACCCTGCGGACCGGCGGCCGTTAAGAAAGCGTCAAATCCCGGTCCGCGGGGACGGACCGCGCAGGGCCGCCCACCGGGCTTTGCTAGATTTCGCCAGGCCTCATAAAGGGACAATTCAGGCGAGGGGGAGGCGGCGCTCGGCATGGGCAGGCGGGGCGCATGGCGCATCTATCTGGGCGCGGCGCCCGGGGTGGGCAAGACCTACGCCATGCTGAACGAGGGCCGGCGGCGCGCCGGGCGCGGCACGGACGTGGTCGTCGGGCTCGTCGAGACCCACGGGCGCTCCCGGACGGCCGAGCAGATCGGCGACCTGGAGGTCGTCCCGCCCCGCCGCACGCGCCACCGGGGGGCGCGGCTCACCGAGCTGGACGTGGACGCCCTGCTCGCCCGCCGTCCCGAGGTCGCGCTGGTCGACGAACTGGCCCGCGCCAACGCGCCGGGAGGCCGCAACGCCCACCGGTGGC
>NZ_JBEZJP010000715.1:0-2278 GCF_040653175.1 Actinomadura sp. NPDC048032 | reverse complement strand
CAAGGGCAGGTGGTGGAGGCGGCACGCGTCGACCTGGTCGGGCAGTACGTCGGGCACACCGCCCAAAAGACCACCGAGGTGTTCCAGCGCGCCCGCGGCGGGGTCCTGTTCATCGACGAGGCCTACACCCTGTCCCGCCCGGGAGGATCAGGTCACGACTTCGGGCAGGAGGCCATCGACACCCTGGTCAAGCTGATGGAGGACCACCGCGACGAGGTCATCGTGATCGCCGCCGGATACACCAACGAAATGGAAGGGTTCCTGGCCACCAACCCCGGCCTGGCGTCCCGGTTCGCCCGCACGCTGACCTTCCAGCCCTACCCCGTCGACGGCCTGGCCTCCATCTTCGTCAAGAAGGCCGAAGGCGCCGACTACCGCGTCCCCGAACCCACCCGCCAGGCACTCACCGTCTACCTGAACACCCACCGGGACCGGTTCCGCGAAGGAAACGGACGCGAAGTCGACAAACTCGTCCGGTCGGCCATCACCGCCCACGCCCGCCGCACCGAACAACTCGCCAACACCGGGATCGAACTCACCACCGAACAACTCGCCACCCTCCTCCCCGAGGACATCACCCTGTAGCGTCCCGCCCCGGCCCTTCCGCCGATGGGCCGAGGCGCACGCCACCGCCTTCGCCTGATCCCGGCCTCTACTGCGCCGGGCAGGTGGTGCCGGGCGGGGGGAGGGTGAGGCTGGTCAGGTAGGCGTCGATCGTGTTCTGCATGCAGGGGCCGCGGCCGTAGCTGCCGTGGCCCGCGCCCGCGTAGGTGAGCAGGCGTCCTGCGGGGCCGAGCTGCCGCGCGACGTTCTGGGCCCAGGAGTAGGGCGTGGCGGGGTCGTGGACGGCGTTGGCCAGCAGGATCGGCGCGCTGCCGCGGACGCGCAGGCGGTGCTGCGGGTTGCGGACGGGCTGCGGCCAGCCGAGGCAGGCGGAGATCGCCATGACGGGACGCGCGAACGTCATGTCGGGGGCGACCTTCTCCGTGCGCCGCATGAGCCTCGCGTACTCGCCGTAGTCGCGGACGGGCAGGCTCCAGTCGGAGCAGAACTGCGCGGTGAAGGGGTCGGTGGCGGTCTCCTCCGCCTTCGGCGCGGCCGCCGGACGGGAACCGGCCCTGAGGGGCGGGGCCGCGTCCAGCGCGGCCAGCTTCGACGCCAGTTCCGCCCAGTCGGGGCCGTAGAAGCTCTTGTAGGCCATCAGCACGAGGCCGAACTCCGGCAGCGCGGCGCCCGGGGACGAGGGGTCGGGCAGCTCCCCGCGGGCGGCGCGGGCGCGCAGGTCACGCCAGACGGCCCGGACGTCCTTGCCGTGCAGGGCGCAGTCCTGGCTGCGCTCGCACCAGGCGGCGAACTGGTCGAAGGAGTCTTGGGCGGCGGCCAGTTCGGACGTCAGGAAGCGCCGGGCGTCGGGGACGCTGTGGTCGTCCACGCTCTCCAGCACCATCGCCCGGACGCGCCGCGGGAACGTCTCGGCGTACATCTCGCCCAGCAGCGTGCCGTAGGAGCTGCCGTGGAAGGTCAGCTTCGGCTCGCCCAGGGCGGCGCGGATCGCGTCCACGTCCCGGGCGGTGCTGAGCGTGTCGGCGTGGTCGTACAGCGGGCCGGTGCGGGCGCGGCAGTCGGCTCGCAGGCGCGCGTTGTGGTCGAGGGTCGCCCGGAAATGCGCCGCGCTTTCGATCACCGGCGAGGGGGCGGCCCGGAGCAGGTCGGCCGAGCACGTCACCGGATGGCTGGCGCCGATGCCGCGCGGGTCGAAGCTGACGATGTCGAAGCGCCGGCGCAGTTCGTCGCTGAACCGGTCGATCCCGCCCGTGAGCCTGGTGACGCGCTGGACGCCGGAGTCGCCGGGACCGCCGGGACCGAACACGAGCGTGCCGACGCGCGCGTCCGGGTCGAGGGCCTTCCGGCGCGCAATGGCGAGGCCGAACGCGGGGCCGTCCGGCCGGGACCAGTCGATCGGCAGGCGCAGGGTCGCGCACTCGGCCTTGCCGTCGTCGCCGCAGGCGCGCCAGTCGACGGCCGACGGCGAGCGCGGCGCGGCCGGCGCGGGCGAGGCGGTTGCGGGCGCCGCGACGCCGGCCAGCGCCACGGCTCCTGCCGCGGCCGCGCCCAGGAGGGCGAGCCTGTTTCCGCGCAGCATGAAGGTCCTTCCGGTGGGGGACGTCAGAGGCCCGCGTCCTCGGAGGCGGGCGACGGTCCCCGGCCCGGCCGTGACCGGGGACCGCTGACCAAGAAAAAATGGCGGTCCCCCGCACCCCACCAGCGTGATCAATGC
>NZ_JBEZJP010000714.1:0-2292 GCF_040653175.1 Actinomadura sp. NPDC048032 | reverse complement strand
GGGGGCGGGCCCCGCCGCGCGGCCCGGGGGGCCCCGGCCCCCCACCCCCCCCCACCCCCCCCCCCCGCCGCCCCCCCCGGGGGGGGGGGCGCCCCCCCCGCCACGGGGGTGGTGCCGGGGGTCAGTAGCTCCGGCGGCGGGTCCGCCAACCGTGGCCGCGCCCGCGGCCGCGCGTGTGCATCGTGGTGAGCGCCGCCACGCCCAGCGCGGCGATCACCACCGCGAAGACGAAGGCGACGAGCATGCCCGCCCCCAGCGCGTCCGCGACGACGCCGCCGAGGATCGCGCCGGCGATGCCGACGAGGACCGTGAGCAGGATGCCGATCGGATTGCGGCCCGGCACGACCAGCCGCGCGAGTGCACCGATCACGGCACCGACGACGATGAACCAAAGGATCGTGGTGAGCATTTCGATCAACCGTTCCTTTCCCTGGGCCGGTCGCCCGAGGTCGGTGATCGGTATGCCCCGCCTGCCAGGTTGAAACAAAAATCTGGTCAAGGC
Source organism: Actinomadura sp. NPDC048032 (assembly GCF_040653175.1). Taxonomy (NCBI): domain Bacteria; kingdom Bacillati; phylum Actinomycetota; class Actinomycetes; order Streptosporangiales; family Thermomonosporaceae; genus Actinomadura; species Actinomadura sp. NPDC048032. The sequence continues at coordinate 1,790 of NZ_JBEZJP010000714.1, read as the reverse complement.
GCGTATGGGAACGGTAAAGTCGCAGGTCAGCAGGCTGGTGAGGTGTCGCGCCGCTCGTGCGCGCGGCTCGCCGCGCCGGTGCCGCCCGGGGTGGACGGCTCAGGTGCGCGGCTCAGGTGTACTGCGTGCCGAAGCCCACGCTGCGCTGCTCGTCCTCGGCGATCTCCAGGTAGCCGACGCGGGCCCCGGGGATGACGACGCGGCCGGCGCGGCGGTCCTTCAGCACCAGCACGCCGTGCGGGTCGGCGAGCGCCGCGCCGAGCGCGTCCTGCACCTCGTCGGCGGTCTGGTCGGTGTCGACCACCAGTTCCTTGGCCACGTTCTGAACCCCGATGCGAACCTGCACGCGATGCCTCCCGTCGTCGGGCGCGTCCCGCCGACCGCCGGCGGACCCGCATCCGATGGTCGCACGGAGATCGCCGGAGCGCGGCGCGCCCGGTTGTGCCGAGGGTGAACGCCCTCCGGCGCGGGCAGGGCCGGAGCCGGCGTCAGCTCTGGTCGGTGGTGCGCGGGAAACCGGAGATGCCGCGCCAGGCCAGCCGGGCGATGATCTTCTCCGCGGTGTCCTTGGGGATCGCCCGGTGCTGGGAGAGCCAGAAGCGGGCGCTGACCTCGGCCATGCCGACCAGGCCCATGCCGAGCAGGTGCGCCTCCTCGGCGGGGGCGTTGGTGTCCTCGGCGATGACCTGCGCGATCATCTCGGCGCACTGCTGGTTCGCGCGGTCGACGCGGGCGCGCACGGGCGCGACGTTGCGCAGGTCGGACTCGAAGACCAGCCGGTAGGCCTCGCCGTCGCCGGCCACGAAGTCGTAGAAGGCCTGCATGCTCGCCTGCACGCGAAGCTTGTTGTCCGTGGTGGACTCCAGCGCCTCGCGGACGATCTTCACCAGGGCCTCGGCGTGCTCGTCCAGCAGCGCCAGGTACAGCTCCAGCTTGCCCGGGAAGTGCTGGTAGAGCACGGGCTTGCTGACGCCCGCGCGCTCGGCGATCTCGTCCATCGCCGCGGCGTGGTACCCCTGGGCGACGAACACCTCCTGGGCCGCGCCGAGCAACTGCTTGCGGCGCGCCAGTCGCGGCAGTCTCGTGCCACGGGGGCGGGCGTCCGGGGTCGCGGTCACCACACTCTCCGATCACCGAATCGGGGGACGGATGGGGGCGTCCGTCACCGGTAAACAATCTCATTATCCTACGCGCGAGTAACTCCGTTGGTCACGGGCGGCGCCCGCCGTCGTTCCTTCGCGCAGGTCAGTGTATTCCCGCCGGAACCGGAAGCGGGCCGCCACGATCTTTCTGTGAACCCTCCTTCCTGTGCCGGCGGCCAACGCGGATCAGCGGTAGTCGTCCTCGTCCAGCCGGACCTCCCGCCGCTGCTCGGCCGCGTCGGCCTCGTTCGCGTCGTCCGGGATGGGGCCGCCCTCGACGCGCTCCTCGTCGTCGAGGGCGGCGCGCTGCTCGGCCGCGTCGGCCTCGTTGGCGTCGTCGGGGGCGGGCTGCTCCAGGTCGTCGGTCTCGCTCATCAGGGGTCCTCCTCCAGGTTCACGGCCGCCTCAGGGTCCACGGCCGTCTCGGGTCACAGCATCCCGGCCAGCTCCCGCAGCGGCGCCTCGACGGACTCGCCGTGGGTCGGGAACGCGTGGACGACGTCGGCGAGCAGGCTCAGCGGCGTCTCCGCGCGGATGGCCAGGGCGATCTCGCTCATCCACTCCTCGGCGTGGAGTCCGGCGGCGGCGGCGCGGCGGTCGGCCTCGGCGGAGGCCCTGCGGCTGCTCACCGAGACGGCCATGCGCGAC
>NZ_JBEZJP010000713.1:0-2293 GCF_040653175.1 Actinomadura sp. NPDC048032 | reverse complement strand
AGGATCTGCTCGTGTTCGAGCTGGTGGCGGGCGATCTCGTTGCCGCCGTGATCGAAGATCATGAATCGGGTGCTGGTCGTGCCCTGGTCGAGGGCGCCGACGAAGTCGGCCATGGACTCTTCCTTTCCGCCCGAGGAAACGGGCCCGTCAGGTGACGTCGTACTCCGGCTCCGGCGCGGCGGGCAGGCCGCCCTCCTCCTCGGGGAGGTGGCGCCCGACGAACAGCAGGTACAGGCCGGCGCCGAGCACGCCCCCGATCAGCGGGCCCCCGATCGGCACCCAGAAGTACAGGTCGCCGTACTGGTCCCGCCAGGCGGTGTCGTATCCGGTGATGTACTGGGCGAGCCGCGGCCCGAAGTCGCGGGCCGGGTTGATCGCGTAACCCGCGTCGGAGCCGAACGCCATGCCGATCGCCACCACCACCAGACCGATGATCAGCGGCGCCAGGTTGGCCAGCGGCGGCGCGTTGCGCACGTCGGTGAGGGCCAGCACGAGGAACAGCAGGATCGCGGTGCCGATCACCTGGTCGCGGAACGCGCCCCAGGTGCCGATCGGCAGCGTGCCGTTGCCCGGCAGGGTGGAGAACACGAACTGGGACTTCAGGGTGTGGCCGGGGTCGAACTTGGCGAGGATCTCGCTGTAGTCCCACCGGACGATCAGCGCGGCCACGAAGGCGCCGAGCGTCTGCGCGAACCAGAACGGCACGACCCGGCGCCAGGGGAACCCCTTGAACACCGCGAGCGCGAGCGTCACGGCGGGGTTCAGGTGCCCACCGCTGGTCCGGGCGGCGACGTACACGCCGAGCGTGACCCCGATCCCCCAGGCCCAGGCGATGCTGTCGTGGCCGCCGAGACTCTGCGGCGCGCCGAGCCCGCTCGCCGCCACGGCCTGGGCGACCACGCCGACGCCGAACAGGATCAGGATCAGGGTGCCGGCGAACTCCGCCAGCATCTGCCTGGCGAGTTCGGGCAGCCTCGGCCCTTGCGCCATGTCTCCTCCTCAGGCATGTGAACCAGGCCACGACGGCCGTGATCGTGATCGTTCCCAAGGAGGGCGAGGCTACACAGAGTGAGCTAATGACCCCGGAAAGCTTCCTCCAGCCACCACGAGGGGCGGCTGCGCGTGATCTTGGCGTCCACGACCATCGGCCGGTCGCGGGGCCCCGCCAGCCAGGCGCCCACCGCCGCGAGGTCACCCGGTGTCCGGACGGTCGCCGCCGCGCAGCCGAACCCCCGCCCGACCGCGGCCAGATCCGCGGGCGGGAACGTGACGGTGTCGAGGGGGTGCCCGCCCGGACCGAAGTGGTGCACCTCCGCCCCGTAGGCCTCGTCGTCGTAGACGAGCACGAGCAGGCCGAGCCCGAGCCGGACGGCGGTCTCCAGCTCCGCGACCGACATCAGCGCGCCGCCGTCGCCGAGCGCGGCGACGGTGAGCCGGTCCGGGCGCGCCACGGCCGCGCCGATGGCGGTCGCGAGGCCCAGCCCCACCGACTGGAACGCCTGCGTGAACACCAGGCCGTCCTCGTCGGGGACGTCCAGGAACATCGCCGGGTAGCCCATGAAGTTCCCGGAGTCGACGGCGACCGTGCGCTCGCGGGGCAGCATCCCGTCCAGGGCGATCGTCAGCGTGCGCGGGTCGATGCGGGGGCCGTCCGCGCCGTCCTCGCCGGGATGCTCGTCGTAGGGGACGTCCTGCCAGCGGCCCTCGCGGGCGAGACGTTCCGCCACCTCGGGCGTGCGGTACCCCGTGGCCCGGTGCCCGCGGGCGCCGAGCTCGGCCGAGGCGGCCCGGGCGGTCTCGGCGGCGTCGCCGATCAGGCCGAGGTCGACGGGGCGGTGCGCGCCGAGCGCGTGCGCGTCCACGTCGACCTGCACGACCGCGGCGGCCCGGTCGACGAGCGCGCCGTGCCGGGTCGTCCACATGTTCAGCGAGCAGCCCCACGCGACGACCAGGTCGGCGCCGCGGATCAGCTCCGCCGCGGCGGGCGTGGCGAAGCCCCCGCTGACGTCCAGGGCGAACGGGTCGCCGGCGAACAGGCCGCGCGCCACCGCCGACGTCGCGAGCAGCGCCCCGCAGCGCGCGGCGAGCTCGGCCAGGGCGTCGCGGGCGCCCGACAGGCGCGCGCCGCGTCCCGCCACGAACACCGGCCGCCGCGCCGCCTGGAGCGCGTCGGCGAGGCCGGCGATCGCGTCGGGCGGCGGCACCGGCAGCGCCGGCACCCGCCCCGGCGACGAACGCTGCCTGGACTAAGGAGGGCTGACGAATGTCCGTCACTGTGCTGCGGCATGTCCGC
>NZ_JBEZJP010000712.1:0-2305 GCF_040653175.1 Actinomadura sp. NPDC048032 | reverse complement strand
ACCGGCGCCGCCGCCTGGTGCTCCTGGCCTGGCTCGTCGGCGTGGTCGCCGTGGCGTTCGCAGGCTTCGGCTTCGGCGCCGCGCCCGACAACGACGCGGCGGCGGCTGGCCACCCGCTGGTTCCGGCCCGGACGGTGCCCGCGCCGACGAGGATCGCGTCGCAGCCGGCGCGCACCGCGTCGACCCGGTCCCAGTCCGCCGTGCTGGACAGCCGGAGCCGCTCGGGAGTCGCGTCGTCGATGTAGCCGTCGGCGGACATCGCGCAGCTCAGCAGCACGTAGGGACGCTCGCTCACGCCGCCACCCTACGGGAGCGCCGCATCCTTGATCGCATCGCCGGCGCAGATCGTTTGAGGCGACTCGGCGTTTCTGCGCCGGATGTGTCGGAGGGGGTGCCTATGGTTGCTGCGACATGCGAATCCTGCACACCTCCGACTGGCATCTCGGCAGATCGTTCCACCGCGAGGACCTGCTGGCCGCGCAGGCGGCGTTCGTCGACCACCTGGTCGAGACCGTCGCGGCGGAGCGGGTCGAGTGCGTGCTGGTCTCCGGGGACGTCTACGACCGCGCCCTGCCCGCGGTGGACGCCGTCCGGCTGTGCAACGAGGCCCTGGAGCGGCTCGCCGCCCTCACCCGGGTCGTGCTCATCGCGGGCAACCACGACTCCGCGCGCCGCCTCGGGTTCGGGTCGGCGCTGATGGACGCCGCCGGCGTGCACGTCCGCACCGACTTCGCGACCGTCGGGGAGCCCGTCGTCGTGGGCGACGCCGCGATCTACGGCGTCCCCTACCTGGAGCCCGAGCTCGTCCGCCACCCGTGGGAGCTGGAGGAGCGCAGCCACGCCGCCGCGCTCACCGAGGCCATGCGCCGCGTCCGCGACGACGCCGCGCGCCACGACCGGCTGTCGGTCGTGCTCGCGCACGCGTTCGTCACCGGCGGCGAGTCCAGCGAGAGCGAGCGCGACATCTCGGTCGGCGGCTCCTCGCAGGTGTCGGCGTCGGTGTTCGACGGCGTCGACTACGCGGCGCTCGGCCACCTGCACGGCGCCTGGAGCATCGGCGACCGCGTCCGCTACTCGGGCTCGCCGCTGGCGTACTCCTTCTCCGAGGAGCGGCACGTCAAGGGCTCGTGGCTGATCGACCTGCGCCCCGGCGGCGTCGCGGCGGAGTTCGTGGAGGCCCCCGTCCCGCGGCGCCTGGCCCGGGTCCGCGGCCGCATCGACGACCTGCTGTCCGACCCGTCCTACGACGAGGTCGAGGACCGCTGGCTCCAGGTCACGCTCACCGACGCGCGCCGCCCGTCCGCGGCGATGGAGCGGCTGCGCCGCCGCTTCCCGCACACGCTCGTGCTCGGCTTCGACCCGCAGGGCGGCGGCGCGGACGGCGGCCGCACCTGGTCCGAGCGCGTCCGCGAGCGCTCCGCCCTCGACATCGCGGGCGACTTCGTCGCCGAGGTCACCGACGGGCCCGCGACCGAGGCCGAACGCGCCCTGCTTGACGAGGCCTTCGAGGCCTGCCGCCAGAAGGAGGCCACGGCGTGAGGCTGCACCGCCTGGAGATCGCGGCTTTCGGGCCCTTCTCGGGCACGGAGGTCATCGACTTCGACGCGCTGTCCGACGCCGGCCTGTTCCTCATCCAGGGCCGGACGGGCGCGGGCAAGACGAGCGTCCTCGACGCGGTCTGCTTCGCGCTCTACGGGCAGGTGCCCGGCGTCCGCAACGCGGTGAAGGGGCTGCGCAGCGACCACGCGCCCCCCGGCGCCGGGCCGCGCGTGGTGCTGGAGACGACCATCCGGGGCCGCCGGCTGCGCGTCTCGCGCTCGCCCGCCTGGGAGCGGCCGAAGCTGCGCGGGTCCGGGACGACGACCGAGCACGCCAAGGTCGTCGTCGAGGAGTTCGAGCACGGCGGCTGGGTGGGCCTCACCACCCGCCTGGACGAGGCGGGCGACCTCGTGACGCGGATGCTCGGCATGACCGCCGTCCAGTTCTGCCAGGTGGCGATGCTGCCGCAGGGGGAGTTCGCCGGGTTCCTGCGCGCCGGCGCCGACGAGCGCCGCAAGGTGCTGGAGCGGCTGTTCGCCGCCGAGGTGTTCGCGCAGGTCGAGAAGTGGCTCGCCGAGCGCCGCGCCGCCACCGGCCGGGAGGCCGCCGAGCTCGGCGCGCGGGCCGTCTCGATCTCCGATCGGATCTGCGAGACGACGGGCGCCGCGCCGCCGCGCGAGCCGCGCCCGGCCGTCCCGGCGCCGCGCCGCCCGTGAGGTCGAAGGACGGCTCGGCGGTCCGCGTCGACGTGACGTTGAAGGGCTCC
>NZ_JBEZJP010000711.1:0-2309 GCF_040653175.1 Actinomadura sp. NPDC048032 | reverse complement strand
GAAGCGAGAACCTGATCGCGCAGCGAGCCGCCAAGGCGAGACGGAGCGATGCCAGCGATCGCCCGCGTCCTTCGACGATGGAGTGCCGCCAGGCCCGAAGGAGGAGAAGAACGCTATGTAAACGCCGAGTCGAAGGCGGTGGTGGGGAGTTCCATGGCGTTGAGGGCGCGGACGAACTCCAGGGCCTCGGGGGCCCCTTGGAGGCGGTCCATTCCGGCGTCCTCCCACTCGACGGAGATCGGGCCGGTGTAGCCGATCGCGTTGAGGGCGCGGAAGACGTCCTCCCACGGGACGTCGCCGCGGCCGGTGGAGATGAAGTCCCAGCCGCGGCGCAGGTCCGCCCACGGCAGGTGGGACGACAGGCGGCCGCGGCGGCCGTCGCCCGTGCGGACCTTCGTGTCCTTGCAGTCGACGTGGTAGATCCGGTCGCGGAAGTCGAGCAGGAACCCGACCGGGTCGAGCTCCTGCCACACGAAGTGGGACGGGTCGAAGTTCAGCCCGAAGGCGGGGCGGTGCCCGATCGCCTCCAGCGTCCGGACGGTCGTCCAGTAGTCGTAGGCGATCTCGCTCGGGTGCACCTCGTGCGCGAAGCGGACGCCGACCTCGTCGAACACGTCCAGGATGGGGTTCCACCGCTCGGCGAAGTCGGCGTAGCCGCGCTCCACCATCGACTCGGGGGTGGGCGGGAACATCGCGACCGTGTGCCAGATCGAGGAGCCGGTGAACCCGACCACCGTGTCCACGCCGAGCCGCGCGGCGGCCCGGGCGGTGTCCATGATCTCGGCGGCGGCGCGGCGCCGGACGCCCTCGGGCTCGCCGTCGCCCCAGATCCGTTCGGGCAGGATCGCCTGGTGCCGCTCGTCGGGGTTGTCGCAGACGGCCTGCCCGACGAGGTGGTTGGAGATCGCCCACACCCTGAGGCCGTGCTCGGCGAGCGTCTCCAGCTTGCGCGGGACGTAGCCGTCGTCGGCGAGGGCCTTGTCGACCTCGAAGTGGTCGCCCCAGCAGGCGATCTCCAGGCCCTCGTAGCCCCAGCCGGCCGCCAGCCGGCAGACCTCCTCGAACGGCAGGTCCGCCCACTGGCCGGTGAACAGCGTGACCGGTCGTGTCATCATTCGCTCCCTTCGACGTCGATCCAGCATCGGGCCTCGGCGCTGCCGGCGACCGCGGCGAGGACGCGCTGCACCTGCAGTCCGTCGGCGAACGACGGGCGCGGGTCGGTGCCGTCCGCGATCGCGGTGAGCAGGTCGGCGGCCTGGTGGGTGAACGTGTGCTCGTAGCCGAGGAGGTGGCCGGGCGGCCACCACCGGTCCGCGTACGGGTGGACGGGCTCGGTGACGACGATCCTGCGGAAGCCGGCGGTCGCGCCGTCTTCCTCGCGGTCGTGGAACCACAGCTCGTTCAGCGACTCCAGGTCGAACGCCAGGGCGCCGGAGGAGCCGCTGACCTCGATCCGCAGGGCGTTCTTGCGGCCGGTGGCGAACCGGGTGGCCTCGAACGAGGCGAGCGCGCCGCCGTCCGTGCGCCCGACGAACAGGGCCGCGTCGTCCACGGTGACCCGCGCCGTCCCGCCGCCGGGGACGGGACGTTCCGGGACGAACGTGTCCATCAGCGCCGAGACCCCGACGAGGTTGTGCCCGGTGATGAACTGCGCGGTGTCGATGATGTGCGCGCCGATGTCGCCGAGCGCGCCCGTCCCGGCCCGGTCGCGGTCCATCCGCCAGGTGAACGGCGCCTCCGGATCGGCCAGCCAGTCCTGCAGGTACTGGGCCCGGATGTGCCGGACGGCGCCGATGCGCCCCTGGTCCACCAGCCTGCGGGCCAGGGTGACGGCGGGGACGCGCCGGTAGTTGAACCCGACCATCGACCGGACGCCGCGCTCGCGCGCCCGCTCCGCGGCGGCGACCATCGCCTCGGCCTCCGCGACGGAGTTGGCGAGCGGCTTCTCGCACAGCACGTGCTTGCCCGCGTCGAGCGCGGCGACGGCGATCTCGGCGTGGCTGTCGCCCGGGGTGCAGATGTCGACGAGCTGGACGTCGTCGCGGCGGAGCAGCTCCTTCCAGTCGGTCTCCACCGACGCCCAGCCGAGCGCGTCGGCGGCGGCGCGGGCGCGCTCGGCGGAGCGTCCCGCCAGGGCGGTCATGACGGGTCGCAGCGGCGGCTCGAAGAACGGCCCCACGCTGCGCCACGCCTGGGAGTGGGCGCGTCCCATGAACGCGTGCCCGACCATCCCGACTCCGACGGTCGTCATGTTCTGCTCACCTCTCTGTGTCGTGTTCCGGGGGCGGACCGCGGTCCCCCGAGCCGGC
>NZ_JBEZJP010000710.1:0-2312 GCF_040653175.1 Actinomadura sp. NPDC048032 | reverse complement strand
GCCACGCGTTCCTCAACGCCTACGCCGTCCGCATCGGGGAGCGGCTGCGGGGAGCGGCGGACAGGGCGGCCGCGGGCGCCGTCGAGCAGACCTACGCCGCCGAGCTGCTCGCCGGCGGCGCCGGGGGGGTCGGCTACCTGCTCAAGGACCGGGTCGGCCGCGTCGACGAGTTCCTCGACGCCCTCGACCGCGTCGCCGCCGGCGGCACCGCCCTCGACCCCGAGGTCGTGTCCCAGCTGATGACGTCCCGGCACGACCCCCTCCAGGAGCTCACACCGCGCGAGCGCGAGGTTCTCGGGCTGATGGCGCAGGGCCTCGACAACGCCACGATCGCCGCGACCCTCGTCATCACCGAGCGGTCGGTGAGCAAGCACATCGGCGCCGTGTTCGCCAAGCTCGGCCTGCCGCCCACCGACGGCGGGCACCGCCGCGTGCTCGCCGTCCTGGCCTACCTGAACTCGTGAGGCTGCGCCGGGCCGCCCGCGCCCTCCTGCTGGACGGCGACGCGCTCGTCCTGCTGCGCCGCACCGTGCCCGGCCGCCCCGTCTACTGGACGACCCCGGGCGGCGGGATCGAGCCGGCCGACGCCTCGCCCGAGGCCGCCCTGCGCCGCGAGCTGGACGAGGAACTCGGCGCGACCGCCGGACCCGTCCGGCAGGTCTTCGCGTGCGCGGAGCAGGCGCCCGAGCTGCACCGCCTCACCGCCTTCTACGTCTGCCGCCTGGTGACGATGGACCTCTCGCGCCGGCACGGCCCCGAGTTCGACGACCCCTCGAAGGGCCGCTACGACGTCGACCTCGTCCCGTGCACGCCCGCCGGCCTCGGGCACCTGAACCTCGTCCCCGAGGCGCTCACCGCCTACCTGCGCCACCACGCCGGAGACCTCCCCGGGCTCGTTCCCTAGCGGGGCCGGGCGGCCAGCGCGATCAGGTCGGCCAGCTCCGGGAGCGGGAACGGAGTGTCGTGCAGGCGGCTCGTCGCGATCCGCAGGTGCGGGCCGGACGGGACGATCTGGTAGCGGCTGCCGGGCGCCGCGGCGACGCCGTGCGCGGCCAGCGTGACCAGGGCGCCGGACTCGTCGGCGACCGGGACCCACAGCATCAGGCCGTCGCGGTTGCCCGTCGGCACGCCCCGCTCGGCGAGCGCGGCGGCCAGCCCGTCGCGGCGCTCGGCGTAGGCCAGGCGCGCCCGTGCCACGATCTCGTCGGCGGCGGGGTCGGTCAGCAGGTGCGCGAGGGCGTCCTGGAGGACGCGGCTCGTCCAGCCGGTGCCGAAGCTGCGCAGGACCCGGACCCGCTCCACCGGTTCGGCCGCGCCGCCGATCACGGCGATGCGCAGGTCGGGGCCGTGCGACTTGGAGTAGGAGCGCACGAGGACGGTGCGGTCCGGCAGGTGGGTCCCGACGCTGACGGCCGGTGAAGCGGTCGGTGAAGGCGCCGACGCCCCCGCCGGGCGACCGCCGGCGCGGCGGCGTGGGGACCGGTGCGGCGCCGGGTGCCGGGCGGCGCCGGATCCCTCTCACCGGGACCGGCCTTCCCCGGCAAAGTTAGAACACGTTACATTCGGAGGCGAATCGCGTTCTAGAAGGAGACCGCATGGGTACCCCGGTGATCGTCGAGGCGGTGCGCACGCCGCTCGGCAAGCGTGGCGGATGGCTCGCGGGCCTGAAGCCGATGGCCGTCCTCGCGCACGCCCTGAACGCCGCCGTCGAGCGCTCCGGCATCGACGCCGCCGAGGTGGAGCAGGTCTTCGCGGGCTGCGTCACGCAGGCCGGCGAGCAGGGCGGGCACGTCGGCCGCTACTCCTGGCTGTACGCCGGCCTTCCGTGGCAGGCGGGCGTCACCACCATCGACGCCCAGTGCGGCTCCTCCCAGCAGGGCGTCCACCTGGCGGCGTCCCAGATCGCCGCCGGGGTCGTGGACGTCGCGATCGGCTGCGGCGTCGAGGTGATGAGCCGCGCCCCGCTCGGCAGCAACGTCATGCCGGCCAACCCGCGGCCCGACGACTGGTCGCTCGACATGCCGAACCAGTTCGAGGCCGCCGAGCGGATCGCCGCCCGCCGCGGCATCACCCGCGCCGACCTCGACGCGTTCGGCGCCCGCTCCCAGCAGCTGGCCGCCAAGGCGTGGGCGGACGGCCGCTTCGACCGCGAGATCGCCCCGATCACCGCGCCCGTCCTGGACGCCGAGGGCGGCGTCACCGGCGAGACGCGCGAGGTCACCCGCGACCAGGGCCTGCGCGAGACGACCGCCGACGGGCTCGCCGGGCTCAAGCCGGTCCTCGGTCCCGAGGGCCTGCACACGGCGGGCACC
>NZ_JBEZJP010000709.1:0-2335 GCF_040653175.1 Actinomadura sp. NPDC048032 | reverse complement strand
GGCGAACCGCTCGGTCGGACCCGCCGGCAGCGCGGGCGTCGCTACGGCGATCGGCTCCGGCCCGCTCACCGCTCGGCAACACCGACCCGTCCGCGATGCTCGAAGGCGCGGTGGTGCCCGCGAAGGGCGGCCTTCCGCTCGGCAGCCGGTTCTGGCTGACGACGGACGCGTTCGGCGTGACCGCGGGACGCGCCTTCAAGGTGACCGCGCACGCGAGCTCGCCCGAGCGGCTCCGGGCGGCGAAGGCGTCGCTCGCGGTCCCCACGGGTTGGAACGTGACAGGTTCCGGTGACCTGGGGACGGTCGGCGGAGCCGAGCGCACCGCGACCTTCACCGTCACGCCCCCGGCCGGCGTCAAGGCCGGGCGCGCGCAGCTCTCGGCGACGCTGACCGGCGGCTCGGCCACCGGCCAGACGGCCACGTCCGTGGAGGTCCAGCCCGCCGTCACCGGCGTCCTGGAGCCACTGCCCCGCGTCTCGGACTTCGACACCTGGGCGGGCAAGACGGGCGTCCCCGCACTGACGGGGCAGGTGAAGCGGGTGCTCACGCTGGCGTCCGGCGCGTCCCGGCAGGTGCGCGTGGACCTGTCCAACACGACCGCCTCGGCGCAGTCCGGCACGGTCAGGCTGACCCTGCCCGCGGGCTTCACCGCCGACGCCGCGTCCAAGCCCTACTCCCTCGACGCGGGCAAGACGGGCTCGGCCACCTTCACCGTCACCAACACCGACACGTCGCTGCCCACCTCCAACCAGGGCGGGACCGACGGCGACTACGACCTGACCATCACCACGACCTCCTCCTCGGGCGACGCCGACGTGCAGAACGGCGCCCTGGAACTGGTCCCGACGGCCGAACTGCCGAAGGCGTCCACCGCGCCCGCGGTCGACGGCAAGGAGTCGCCCGGCGAGTACCCGGGGCCCGAGCTGAACCTGTCCCGGCGCTGGGAGGGGACGGCCTGCGAGTCCGCCGACGACTGCTCGGCCACCGGCAAGGTCACCTGGACCGACAAGGCGCTGCACGTGCTGGTCAAGGTCCGCGACGACAAGCAGGGCACGGTGCTCGGCGCCGACGACTGCAAGCGGCACTGGCGCACCGACTCGGTCGAGATCGGGATCGACCCGCGCGGCGACTCCGAGAACACCTCCACCACGTTCAAGACCGGCATCTTCCCGAAGATGTCGGACGGGAAGCCGTGCTTCGAACGCGACGCGGACGCGCGCCAGGGCCCCGGCGAGGAGACCGCGCCCGGCATGCGGGTCGCCTCGACGGTCGCCGACCCCTACGACGGGTACGTCGTCGAGGCGGAGATCCCGTTCACCGCGCTGCCGACCGCGGTGGACCCGCGGCGCATGGGCCTGAACGTCTTCGTCTACGACTCCGACACCCAGGACAAGACCGGCCAGACCCGGATCGGCTGGTCGACCTGGAACGGCGTCCAGGGCGACCCGTACCGGTGGGGCCTGGTGTCCCTGCCCGGCCACACCCCGCCCTCGGGCATGCCGACCACGCCCCCGCCGCCGGTCATGCCGACCGACGCGACGCGGTCGGTGAACGCGCCTGAGTCGATCATCCAGGCCGTGCGCACGGGCGTCCCGCTCGCCGCCGGTCCCGCGGCGCCGCGCTCGGACACGGCGAAGATCGTGGGACGGCCGGCGGTCTCCGGCGGCTCGACCACCGTCCGGCTCCTGGCGACCGGGCCGGGCACCGCGCACGTCCACGTGTGGGACGGCAAGCTGCTCGGCACCAAGGAGGTCCGGATCCGCGGCGCGGGCACCACCACCGTGACCGTGCCGGGCGCGACCGGCACCCTCACCGTGGCCTTCGAGGCGGCGAAGGGAGGAACGGCGAGCGGCGCCGTCCGCCTGGGCGGCTGATCATGCCCCGCCGGGCCGGGGGAGCGGACGCGCCCCCCGGCCCGGCGGCATGCCGGACGGAATCCGGGCCGCGTTGAACTCCGTCCCGCCGGGGCGCGTATCCCCACGCGTAGATCGACACCCCGGAACCGGGAGGGTTCATGAGGCGCCGGAAGAGCGTGAGGAACAGTCGGCTGCGCACCGCGGTCGCGACGACCGCGGTGGCGGCCGGATCCGCCGGGCTCCTGGCCGGCTCGCTGTACGTCGTGCACGCCGAGGGACGGTCCGGCGGCCAGGAGGCCAGGCTCGCGGGCGACGCCCGCGCCGGGCGGCCCGCCACCGGGCAGGCCGCCGCGAAGGCCGCCCGGATCGCCGGCCGTCTCGGCGACCGCACGACCAGCGCGTCGAACCAGACCACGGAGGCGTCCACCCCCGCCTTCTGCACGCCCGCGAGGACGGCCTCGGCGGTCAGGCAGTCGCCC
>NZ_JBEZJP010000708.1:0-2335 GCF_040653175.1 Actinomadura sp. NPDC048032 | reverse complement strand
GCCGACCTCCAGCGCGAGGTGAACAGGGCCGCCAACGCCCTGCTCGAACTGGGCGTCCGCAAGGGCGACCGGGTCGCGATCTACCTTCCGATGATCCCCGAGCTGCCGATCTCGATGCTGGCGTGCGCCCGCATCGGCGCGACCCACTCGGTGGTGTTCGGCGGGTTCTCGGCGGAGGCCCTCCGGACGCGCATCGACGACGCGCAGGCCAAGCTCGTCATCACCGCGGACGGCGGCTTCCGGCGCGGCAAGCCGTCCGACCTCAAGGGCATCGTGGACGAGGCCGTCGCGCAGACGCCGACGATCGAGCACGTCCTCGTGGTGCGCCGCACGGGCGAGGAGGTCGTCGAGAACGAGCGCGACCTGTGGTGGCACGACGTCGTCGAACGGCAGAGCGACGAGCACACCGCCGAGCCCATGGACTCCGAGCACCCGCTCTACATCCTGTACACGTCCGGGACGACGGGGAAGCCGAAGGGCATCCTGCACACCAGCGGCGGCTACCTGACCCAGTGCGCGTACACGCACTGGGCGGTGTTCGACCTGAAGCCGGAGACGGACGTCTACTGGTGCTCGGCCGACATCGGATGGGTGACGGGCCACTCCTACATCGTGTACGGGCCGCTCGCCAACGGCTCGACCAGCGTCATCTACGAGGGGACGCCCGACACCCCTGACAAGGGCCGCTGGTGGGACATCATCCAGAAGTACAAGGTGTCCATCTTCTACACCGCGCCCACGGCGATCCGCACGTTCATGAAGTGGGGCGACGACATCCCGGCCCGGTACGACCTGTCGTCCCTGCGCGTGCTGGGGTCGGTCGGCGAGCCGATCAACCCCGAGGCCTACGTCTGGTACCGCAGGAACATCGGCGCCGACCGGACGCCGGTGGTCGACACGTGGTGGCAGACCGAGACCGGCGCCATCATGATCAGCCCGCTGCCGGGGGTGACGGAGGGCAAGCCGGGCGCGGCGATGCGCCCGCTGCCCGGCATCGCCGCGGACGTCGTGGACGACCAGGGCCGCTCGGTGCCGGACGGCGGCGGCGGGTTCATGGTGGTCCGGGAGCCGTGGCCGGGCATGCTCCGCACGATCTGGGGCGACGACGAGCGGTACGTCAAGACGTACTGGTCGCGTTTCGAGGGCCTGTACTTCGCCGGTGACGGCGCCAAGAAGGACGCGGACGGCGACATGTGGCTGCTCGGCCGGGTGGACGACGTCATGCTCGTGTCCGGGCACAACATCTCCACGACGGAGGTGGAGTCGGCGCTGGTCTCGCACCCGAAGGTGGCCGAGTCGGCGGTGGTGGGCGCGACGGACCCGGTCACCGGGCAGGCCATCGTGGCGTTCGTGATCCCGCGCGGCGACGCCGGCGGCGACGTCGAGGGCGAGGACTTCCTGCGGGAGCTGCGCGACCACGTCGCCAAGACCCTCGGCCCGATCGCCAAGCCCCGCCAGATCATGATCGTTCCGGAGCTGCCGAAGACCCGCTCCGGGAAGATCATGCGGCGGCTGCTGCGGGACGTGGCGGAGAACCGCAGCATCGGCGACGTCACGACGCTCGCGGACAGCACGGTGATGGACCTGATCTCGGAGAAGCTGCCCAGCGCCAAGTCGGACGACTGACCCCACACGGCGCACACCGGCCAACGCGACGGCCCGCGTCCGGCACACCGCCGGGCGCGGGCCGTTTGGGCGTCCGAGCCGGGGGAACGGGGCCGCCCACTGGGCGGGCCAGGTAAAATGTCCCTAGGTACGCCGGGAAGTCTGGTCGGCATGGACGTCCCGTAGTGACCGTGCGGGCCGTGGCCTTGTCCAGCCGTCCGCCGCTTTCCCAGGGGTTCTCTCTATGGCGCGCCCGCCCGTGAAACGCCGCGTTGCAGCAACGTGGCCGTTCCGTCCGACCGTCCGTTACAGCCTCCAGGTCGCCAGTGCGCTCCGCACCGAGACGATCGGCGGCGTGGTGATGCTGCTCGCGGCGGTCGCGGCGCTGGTGTGGGCCAACACGCCGTGGGACGGCGCCTACAAGAGCCTCCAGACGTTCGAGATCGGCCCGCACTGGCTGCACCTGGGGCACATGGACGTGCAGCACTGGGCGTCGAGCGGGCTGCTCGCCGTCTTCTTCTTCATCGCCGGGCTGGAACTGCGCGAGGAACTCACGCACGGCGAGCTGCGCAATCCGCGGGACGCGGCGCTGCCGGTGATCGCCGCGGCGGCCGGGGTGGCGGTGCCCGCGCTGATCTTCCTGGCGGTGAGCGCGGGCGCGCCGGGCGCGGCCAGCGGGTGGGCGGTGCCGACGGCGACGGACATCGCGTTCGCGCTGGCGGTGCTCGCC
>NZ_JBEZJP010000707.1:0-2337 GCF_040653175.1 Actinomadura sp. NPDC048032 | reverse complement strand
GCGAAACCAGGTCTCTCATGTCGCTTGGAAACAGTCATCGAAATGGTGCCGGCGGGTCTCCGGTGAAACCGGACGCGCTGGTCGACGCGGGGCTCGGCGTGGTCTTCGCCCTGGGCATCGCCTTCACGGCGTTCATGCTCATCCGCAGCTGGGGCGGCGCCTACTGGCTTTACACCACGGCCGTCGCGGTGGTGATGGGCGGGCTGGCGCTGCTCCGGCGGAGGCGCGCCTGGCCCGCGGCCGCGGGCGTCGCCGTGGCGGCCGGTGCGGTGGGGGTCTCCATGGCCGCCGGCCTGCCGCAGGAGCCGTCGCCGGTGGCGGGCCTGGCCCTCGCCGTGCTCATCGGCTCCTCCCTCCGAGCGCTGCCGGTGCGGCCGGCCGCCGCCATCGCCGCGGGCGGCGCCGCGGTGATCGCGCTCGCATGGGTGTCGGGTCCCACGTCCTCCACGGCCTCGCTGGCCCTGGCCACGGTGATGGTGGCCGGCGCCCTCGTGGCCGGGCCGCTGCTCCGCGCGTTCGCCCCGGTCCGGTAGCGATGGGACGCGACGAGGGCGGGTCGGGCGCGGATCCGTCCGGGTGCGCCGCCGGGCGGGGCGTCGATAATCTGGCCCGCATGACCGATCCGGGCGCCTGGGGCCGGGGCGCCTCCGTGGCCGGGCTGGGCGTCGTGCTCCTCGCGGCGATCACCGCGCAGGCCGTCGCCATCGCGGGGAGCTGGGGTTCCTGGTACTGGGTCCCGGGCTGCGTCGCCGCGGCGGCGGTGTGCGTCCCGGCGCTGCTGGGGCTGCGCCGGCCGCTCCGGCCGGCGGTCGCGGCGTTCGGCCTCGCGGTGGCGGCCATCGGCGCCGTCCACGCGGCCGGTCCCGACCTCCCCGCCGAGCCCAGCCCGGCGATGGCCCTGGGCCTGGGGGTACTGACCTGCTCCGCGCTCCGGAACCTCCCGCCGGCGCCGGCCGCCGCCGTCACGGCCGCCGGACCGGCGGTGATCATCGCCGGTCAGCTCGCCGCCGGCCCGCCGCCCGCGGGCCTCGCGGCGGTGACGGCGCTGGACGGCCTGGTCTGGCTGGTCGCCGCCGGCGCCGGGCTGGCGCTGCGGCTCCTGGACGCGCGGGCGCGCGGGGCGGCCGAGCAGGTCCGCCGGGCCGAGCGGCTGGAGCTGGCCCGGGAGTTGCACGACGTCGTGGCCCACCACATCACGGGCATGGTGGTCCAGGCGCAGGGCGCCCAGGTGGTCGCCCGCCGGGACCCGGAGCAGGTGAGCGGGTACCTCGGCGAGATGGAGGCCGCGGGCACCGAGGCCCTGGCCGCGATGCGGCGGGTCGTCGGGCTGCTGCGCGACGCCGACGACGCGGCGCCGGCGTCCCCCGGGCCGGAGCGCCTCGGCGCGCTGGTGGAGCGGTTCCGCCGGCAGGGCCCGGAGGTGCGGCTGAGCATGCCGGACGGGAACGCGGACGCCGCGTGGCCGCCGGAGGTGACCACCACCGTGTACCGCGTCGCCCGGGAGGCGCTGACGAACGTGCTGCGGCACGCGCCCGGGGCCCGCTCCGTCACGGTCACCGTCGAGCAGGGCCCGGAGGGCGTCACCGTGGAGGTCGCCGACGACGCCCCGGCGGCCCCGGCCCGGCACCCCCATCGCGGCGGCTACGGGCTGATCGGCATGCGCGAGCGCGTCGAGTCGCTGGGCGGTTCGCTGGCCGCCGGACCGCGGCCCGGCGGCGGCTGGTCCGTCCGGGCGGCGCTGCCCGTCCCCGCGGGGCGGTCCCGGTGACCATCTCGGTCCTCCTCGCCGACGACCAGGCGATGGTCCGCCGCGGGCTGCGGCTCATCCTCGAGGACCAGCCCGACATCACCGTCGTCGGGGAGGCGGTCGACGGGGTCGAGGCGGTCGACCTGGCGCGGCGGCTCCGACCGGACGTGTGCCTGGTGGACATCCGGATGCCCCGGCTCGACGGCATCGCGGTGACCCGCGCGCTGGCCGGCCCGCAGGTACCCGACCCGATGCGGGTCGTCGTGGTCACCACCTTCGACCTGGACGAGTACGTGTACGGGGCGCTGCGCGGCGGTGCGTGCGGCTTCGTCCTCAAGGACGCGGGGCCCGCGCTGCTCGTCGAGGCGGTCCGCGCCGCCCGCAACGGCGAGGCGCTGGTCTCGCCCTCCGTCACCGTCAGGCTGCTGCGGCACCTGGCGGCCGCCTCGGCGCCGCCGCGCGCCGAGCGACCCCGCCCCTGCGCCGCCGAGGACCCCGCCTGACCTCCCGCGCCTCAGCCCGTCATGACGCCGGGGCAGTTCGTCGCGGACGCGATGTCCGACCGCACCGCCGAGGAGCACGACTTCGCC
>NZ_JBEZJP010000706.1:0-2350 GCF_040653175.1 Actinomadura sp. NPDC048032 | reverse complement strand
CGTCGATGTCGCGTCCGGGGCCGCCGTCCCGTCCAGGCCCACGCAGGCCACGATTCCGCCGTCCGCCGCCCGGGTGCGCCGCAGGCTCGCCAGGTTGGGCGCCCAGCGCGGTCCCGCTATGAACCCGGTACTGGAACCACTGATCAAGACGGTCCGCAACACGCATCCGAAGGCGGACCTCCGGCTCATCGAGCGCGCCTACGACGTGGCCGCGCACTACCACCGGCACCAGAAGCGCAAGAGCGGTGACCCGTACATCACCCATCCGCTCGCGGTCGCCACGATCCTCGCCGAGCTCGGCATGAACACCGAGACGCTCTGCGCCGCGCTGCTGCACGACACCGTCGAGGACACCCCCTACACCCTCGACCAGCTGAGCGCCGAGTTCGGCGACGAGATCGCCGCCCTGGTCGACGGGGTCACCAAGCTCGACAAGGTCAAGTACGGGGAGGCCGCGGAGGCCGAGACCGTCCGCAAGATGGTCGTGGCGATGTCCCGCGACATCCGCGTCCTGGTGATCAAGCTCGGCGACCGGCTGCACAACATGCGCACGCTGCGCTACATGCCGCGGCACAAGCAGGAGAAGAAGGCCCGCGAGACCCTGGAGGTGTTCGCGCCGCTCGCGCACCGCCTCGGGATGAACACGCTGAAGTGGGAGCTGGAGGACCTCGCGTTCGCCACGCTGTACCCCAAGCGGTTCGACGAGATCGCCCGCCTGGTGTCCGAGCGCGCCCCGCGCCGCGACGTCTACCTGCAGGAAGTGATCGAGAACGTCTCCACCGACCTGCGCGAGGCCCGGATCAAGGCCACCGTGACCGGCCGGCCCAAGCACTACTACTCGATCTACCAGAAGATGATCGCGCGGGACGTCAGCTTCGACGACATCTACGACCTGGTCGGCATCCGGGTCCTCGTCGACAGCGTCCGCGACTGCTACGCCGCCCTCGGCTCGATCCACGCGCGATGGAACCCGGTCCCCGGCCGGTTCAAGGACTACATCGCGATGCCGAAGTTCAACATGTACCAGTCGCTGCACACGACGGTGATCGGCCCGGAGGGCAAGCCCGTCGAGCTGCAGATCCGCACCTGGGGCATGCACCGCCGCGCCGAGTACGGCGTCGCCGCGCACTGGAAGTACAAGGAGGAGACGGTCGGCGGCCGCAAGGCCGGTGACATGCAGTGGCTGCGCCAGCTCCTCGACTGGCAGAAGGAGACCGCCGACCCGGCCGAGTTCCTGGAGTCGCTGCGCTTCGACCTGTCGGTGTCCGAGGTGTTCGTGTTCACGCCGAAGGGCGACGTGATCGCGCTGCCGCAGGGCGCCACCCCCGTCGACTTCGCCTACGCGATCCACACCGAGGTCGGGCACCGATGTATCGGCGCCCGCGTCAACGGCCGCCTCGTCCCCCTCGAATCGACCCTCGACAACGGCGACACCGTCGAGGTCTTCACCTCCAAGTCGCCGGACGCGGGCCCGAGCCGCGACTGGCTCGGCTTCGTCAAGAGCGCCCGCGCCCGCAACAAGATCAAGCACTGGTTCTCCAAGGAGCGCCGCGACACCGCGATCGAGTCCGGCAAGGACGCCATCGCCCGCGCCATGCGCAAGCAGAACATGCCGCTCCAGCGGATGATGTCCGGCGAGGCCCTCCTCGCCCTCGCCCGGGACATGCGCTACCCGGACGTGTCGTCCCTGTACGCGGCCGTGGGCGAGAGCCAGGTCTCCGCGCAGCACGTCGTGCAGCGCCTCGTGGACGCCCTCGGCGGTGTGGAGAGCGCCGAGGAGGACCTCGCCGAGATCGCGCTGCCGACGCGCCGCAAGCGCAGCCGCCCCGCCGGCGACCCGGGCGTCGTCGTCGCCGACGACCCGGACGTGTGGATCCGGCTGTCGCGCTGCTGCACCCCGGTCCCCGGCGACGACATCGTCGGTTTCGTGACCCGCGGCCACGGCGTCTCCGTCCACCGCTCCGACTGCGCCAACGTCGAGAGCCTGAGGTCGCAGCCCGACCGCCTGATCGACGTCAAGTGGTCCCCGGGCGAGGACTCGGTCTTCCTCGTCGCGATCCAGGTGGAGGCGCTCGACCGCCCCCGCCTGCTGTCGGACGTGACCCGCGTCCTGTCCGACCAGCACGTCAACATCCTGTCGGCGTCGGTCACCACGACCCGCGACCGCGTCGCCGTCAGCCGGTTCACCTTCGAGATGGGCGACCCGAAGCACCTCGGCCACGTCCTGAAGGCCGTCCGCTCCATCGACGGCGTCTACGACGTCTCCTGGCCGAGCGGTTCGAGGGGCACCGCACGCATCTGAAGGCCGTCGCCTATCGGATGCTGGGCTCGCTCGCGGAGGCCGACGACG
>NZ_JBEZJP010000705.1:0-2351 GCF_040653175.1 Actinomadura sp. NPDC048032 | reverse complement strand
TCGGCGAACAGGCGCGCGAGCGTCTCCTCCTGCTCGGTGCGCGGCGCCCGCGACGACACCTTCGCCCCGAAGTCCGGTGCGGGCAGCGCCTTGCGGTCCAGCTTGCCGTTCGAGGTCAGCGGCAGAGCGTCCAGCTCCACCACGGCCGCCGGAACCATGTAGTCGGGCAGTTCCCTGCCGACGAACCGGCGCAGCTCGGCGGCATCGGCTCCGCTGCCCGCCACGTAGGCGACGAGCCGGTCGTCCCGGACGATCACAGCGGCGTCCGTGACCGCCTTGTGGCGGACCAGCGCCGACTCGATCTCGCCCGGCTCGATCCGGAAGCCGCGCAGCTGCACCTGCCGGTCGCCGCGCCCGAGGTATTCGAGACGGCCTCCGGCCAGCCACCGGCCCACGTCGCCCGTGCGATACATGCGGGTGCCGGGCTTCCCGTGCGGGTCGGCGACGAACCGCTCGGCGGACAGGGCAGGACGGTTCAGATACCCGCGCGCCAGACCCGGCCCCGCGACGTACAACTCACCGACGACACCGGGCGGGACCGGCTGCAGACGACCGTCCAGGACGTAGACGCGCAGGTCCGGAATGCCAACGCCGATGACGCTGCCAGGCGCGGTCGCCGCGTAGGCGCGGTCCAGCGCCACGTACGAGACGTGCACGGTCGTCTCGGTGATCCCGTACATGTTGACCAGGACCGGCGCGTTCTCGTCATGGCGGGAGTACCAGTCCTCCAGGCGCCCCAGGTCGAGCGCCTCACCGCCGAAGACGATGTAGCGCAGGGCGAGGTCCCTGCCCGGGTTCTGCTTGTCGGCCGCCATCAACTGGTAGAAGGCCGACGGGGTCTGGTTGAGGACCGTCACCCGCTCCCTCTCCAGGAGAGCGAGGAAGTCGTCCGGCGAACGCGAAGTCAGGTAGGGAACGACGACGAGCCTGCCCCCGTACAGGAGCGCACCCCACAGCTCCCACACCGAGAAGTCGAATGCGTAGGAGTGGAAGAGGGTCCAGACGTCCTGCGGACCGAAGTCGAACCACTCCTCGGTCGAACGCAGCAACCGCACCACGTTCTGATGCGGAACCACCACACCCTTCGGACGCCCCGTCGAACCCGACGTGTAGATCACGTACGCGGGGTGGTCCGGGGAGATCTCGATGCCGAGGTCGCCGTCGTCGTACCCGGACGCGTCCAGATCGGCGAGGTCCTCGGGGCGCAAGGTCAGGACCGGGTGGGCGTCTTCGAGCATGGAGGCGATGCGGTCCTGCGGGTAGTCCGGATCGATCGGGACGTAGGCCGCTCCGGACTTGAGCACTCCGAGGATCGCCACCACCAGCTCCGCCGAACGCGGCAGAGCCAAAGCCACGAACTGCTCAGGCCCCACCCCCTGCTCCACCAGCCGCCGAGCCAGACGATTCGCCCTCGCGTTCACCTCCCCATACGTCCACGACACACCCTCGAACGACACCGCCACCGCACCCGGACGAACCGCCGCCTGCGCCTCGAACAGCGCGGGGATCGTCGTGCGCGGGGCGTCGCCGCCCCTGCCGCCCGCCCAGCGGCGCAGCAGCGTGCGCCGTTCGCCGCGATCGAGGATCTCGGCGGTGGTGACGGGCGCGTCGGGGTCGGCGACCAGTTCGCGGACGAGGCGCTCGAACCGCCGGGCGATCGCCTCGGCGGTGGCGGGGTCGAAGAGGTCGAGGGCGTATTCGAGGCCGGCCTCGATGCCGCCGGGCGCGCCGTCGGCGCCGTGCCGCTCCTCCAGGTAGAGGGACAGGTCGTACTTGGCGGTGCCCGCCGCCAGGGGCTCGGCGCCGCCGGTCAGGCCGTCCAGTTCGAGCCGCGCCTCGGGGTTGTTCTGGAAGGACAGGACGACCTGGAACAGCGGGTGCCGCGCCATCGACCGCGCCGGGTTGAGCACCTCGACGAGCCGCTCGAACGGCAGGTCCTGGTGGGCGTAGGCGGCGAGGTCGGTCTCCTTCACCCGTCCCACCAGCTCCCGGAACGACGGGTCCCCGGAGGTGTCGGTGCGCAGGACGAGCATGTTGACGAACATGCCGACCAGGTCGTCCAGCGCCTCGTCGGTCCGGCCTGCGATCGGCGACCCGACCGGCACGTCCGTCCCCGCGCCCAGCCGCGTCAGCAGCGCCGCGAACGCCGCCTGCATGACCATGAAGAGTGTCGCGCCGCTCTGCCGGGCGAGGGCCAGGAGTTCGGCGTGGAGTTCGGCGTCCAGCTCGAACGCGTACGTTCCGCCCCGGTAGGAGGCCTGCGCCGGGCGCGGCCGGTCGGCGGGCAGCGACAACTCCTCCGGCAACCCCGCCAACGCCTCACGCCAGTAACCGATCTGCTGCGAGATCAA
>NZ_JBEZJP010000704.1:0-2371 GCF_040653175.1 Actinomadura sp. NPDC048032 | reverse complement strand
CGAGGAGCTTGGCGACGGTGTCGAGATCGCCCGCGCGGTCGAGCGCGGGGGCCAGGTGCTCGACGAGCGCGGCCACCACCTCGCGGGCGGGGGCGGCCGTGTGGGTGCGCGGGTGCACGAGCTCGCCGCGCAGGCCGGAGCGCCCGGCCCGCCACATGGCCAGGCGCACCAGGTCCGTGCGCACCGGGTCGGGCGGCTCGCTCCGCCGCCACGCGTCCGCGGCGGTGTCGACCAGCGCCCGCACCAGCGCACCCTGCAGAACGGCGTCGTCGGCGTCCAGGCACACGTCCGCGACGCGGATCTCGACCGTCGGGTAGTGCCGCGACAGCCGGGCGTCGAAATAGATCATGCCCTCGTCCACCAGGACCCCGGTCGCGAGCAGCGCGTCCACCGCCGTCCGGTACGCGCTCGCCGAGCCGAACAGCTCGGTCGGGCCGCTGGAGGGCCAGCGGCCCCAGACCTGGTGCCGCCAGCTGTCGGAGCCCGTGTCGGCGCCCTGCCAGAACGGGGAGTTCGCGCTGAGCGCGAGCAGCGGCGGCAGCCACGGCCGGATCCGGTCGAGGACGGCGGCGCCCTCTTCGGGGGACTCGATGCCGACGTGCACGTGGCAGCCGCAGGTGAGCTGCTCGTCGGCGGTGGGGCCGAAGGCGTCGGCCATCCGCAGGTAGCGGTGCGACGGGGTGAGCGAGGGACGGACGCTGACCGGCGACGTCGCCAGCGCGGCGACGGCGGCGCCCACCCCGGCCGCGGACTGGCCCGCCGCGATCCGCGCCGACCGGACGTGGTCGGACAGCTCGTCGAGCGAGCCGCAGACCGGGGTGGCCGTCTCCAGCTGCTCGCGCTGGAGCTCGGTCTCCAGCGCCTTGGAGCGCCGCCCGCCGGTCAGGAACAGCTCGTCGTGGCGCCGGGCGTAGTGGATCACGGAGCCGGACAGGGCCTGGGGCGCGCCCGTCTCCGGGTCGACCAGGAGCAGCTCCTCCTCCACGCCGAACGTGCGCCCCGCCGCGCGAAGTGTCACCAGACATTCCTTCCCTGCCAGCACGGATGTACGTCCCGCGAGGGGAGCGTTCTGGCGGCGCGGGCCTGCCTAGAATGCGCCGGCGTCGACCGAGCGCTTGGTTAAAAGGAGGTGGTATGTCCTATCTCGTCGGCCAGTGGGGCACCGGACCCGTCGGCAGATCGTCGCTCAGGGCGCTGCTCGGGCACCCGGACCTCGAACTCGCCGGGATCGTCGCCGTCGACCCCCGGCACGCCGGCGTCGACGCCGCCGAGCTGGCCGGAAGCGGCCGCCCAGCCGGGATCCGCGCCACCGAGGACCCGGCGCCGCTCCTGGCGCGGCGGCCCCATGTCGTCTGCCACACGGCCTCCCGCGCCCGGGACGCGGCAGGGGAGCTGTGCCGCATCCTGGAATCGGGCACCGGCGTGGTCTCGGACATGCTGCCCTCACTCGTCCATCCGCCGTCCGCCGACCGCGCCCTCGTGCGCCGGCTCCGGTCCGCGTGCGCGACCGGCGGCGCCGCCTGCCTCACCCTCGGACCCAGCCCGGTGAACGACGTCCTCCCGCTGCTGCTGAGCGGCGGCTGCCTGCGCGTGCACTCCGTCAAGGTCACCCGGTTCACCTGCCGGGACGACCCCGAGACCGGCGCCCGGCTCGGCTTCGGCGGCCCCCTCGGGCACCGTCCGCCGATCGTCCGGCCGGGCGGGCCGAGGCGGGCGTGGGGCCCGGTCGTGCGCCTCCTCGCCGAGCACCTGGCCGTTCCGCTGGACGAGGTGACCGAGACCTACGAACTGTGCCCGGCGCCCGAGGACGTCGGCCGCGTCGCCAAGGGGGCCCTCGCCGGCCTGCGGTTCCAGGTGTCGGGGCTGCTGCGCGGCCGTCCCGTGATCACCGTCGAGCACGTCGCCCGGGTGCGCGCCGACATCGCCCCCCACTGGCCGGCCCCGCCGCCGGGCGCGACCGGCGGCCACCGCGTCGAGATCGACGGCGAGCCGCCCTGGCGGATGGACCTCGCGGGGCCCGCCGCCGACGATCCCGCCGCCTCGACCGCGCTGCGCATGGTCAGCGCCGTCCCCACCGTGGCCGAGGCCCCGCCGGGCCTGCACACCCCGCTGACCCTGCCGCCGTTCACCGGTCGGCGCCGCCTGCGCTGAGCCAGGCGGCGACCAGCGTCCCGGTCTCCTCCGGCCGGTCGACGTAGAGCATGTGGCCGGCGTCGACCTCGCTGATCACGAGGCCGGGGCCGAGCGCGGCGCGCAGGTCCACCACGAACTCGGGGCGGACTGGACGGCCGGCGGCGGGGGCGCGTCGCTGCGCTGGCGCGGAGCGGACGGGGCCGTCGTGCGGGAGGGACGCGACGGTGGGCCCGTGCTG
>NZ_JBEZJP010000703.1:0-2374 GCF_040653175.1 Actinomadura sp. NPDC048032 | reverse complement strand
TGCGCCTCGCGGCGCATCCCGAGGCGCTCCAGAACGCGGGCGGACGCGGCACCACCATGCCCGACACCATGCCGAACACCGTCGAGACAGACCGTGACTTCCAGTCGCTGGCCGACCCGTACCGGCGGGAGCTGCTGGCGCACTGCTACCGGATGCTCGGCTCCATCCACGACGCCGAAGACCTGGTGCAGGAGACCTACCTGCGGGCGTGGCGCTCCTACGGCGGCTTCGAGGGCCGCTCCTCGCTGCGCACCTGGCTGTACCGCATCGCGACGAACGTGTGCCTGACCGCCATCGACCAGCGCGGCAACCGGCCCATGCCGTCCGGCCTCGGGGCGCCGAGCGACGAGCCCGAGCGGCCCGTGGTGGCCTCGGACGAGGTGCCGTGGCTGGAGCCCGCCCCCGACGCCGTGCTCGGCGCCGACGCCGCCGACCCGGCGACCATCGTCACCGCGCGCGAGAGCACCCGGCTGGCGTTCGTGGCGGCCCTGCAGCACCTGCCCGCCAAGCAGCGCGTCGTGCTGATCCTGCGGGACGTGCTGAAGTGGCGGGCCGCCGAGGTGGCCGAACTCCTCGACACCTCCACCGCCGCGGTCAACAGCGCGCTGCAGCGGGCCCGCGCGCAGCTCGACGAGAACGCGCCCCTCCGCGACGAGCTGGTCGAGCCGACCGACCCCGGCCAGCGCGACCTCCTGGAGCGCTACGCGAAGGCGTTCGAGACCGCCGACATCGCGAGCCTGATCGAGCTGTTCAAGCAGGACGTCGTCTGGGAGATGCCGCCCTTCCCGCAGTGGTTCGTCGGCGCCGACCACGTCGTCCGGCTCATCAAGGCCCAGTGCGGCCCCACCCCGGGCGACATCCGGATGGTCCCGGCCGCCGCGAACGGGCAGCCGGCCTTCGGGCTCTACATGCGCGACGACGAGGGGGTGCACCGCGCGTACCAGATCCAGGTGCTGAGCGTCACCGGCGACGGCGTCGCGCACGTCTCGGTCTTCTTCGACACGAGCCTGTTCCCGGTGTTCGGACTGGCCGAGAGGCTCTGATCGCGCCCCTCGTCTTCCGCTGGGCGGAAGCCGGGCTCCGGCGCCCGCCGCGCCGGCTGCGAGGCTGGTGGCCGGGTCGCGGGCGAACGAACGCGTCCCGGTGGAAGGCGAGCAGGAGGGGACGAGGCCATGACGCACCCGCCGTACCTGTACCCGGGCTACAGGAGCACCGTGCTCCGCGCCCCGTCCCACGACCTGGTCATGCCGAAGACGGGCCCCGACAGCGTCGAGCTGACCTCCCCGGTCTTCGGGCACCAGGAGCTGGGGCGGAGGGACCACGACCTCACCGTCCAGCACGCCGGCGAGCCGCTCGGCGAGCGGATCGTCGTGACCGGCCGCGTGCTCGACGGCGCGGGCCGCCCGGTGCGCGGGGCGCTCGTGGAGGTCTGGCAGGCCAACGCCGCCGGCCGGTACCACCACCTCGGCGACGTCCACCCGGCGCCGCTCGACCCGAACTTCACCGGCGCCGGGCGCTGCCTGACCGACGGCGACGGCCGCTACCGGTTCGTCACGATCAAGCCGGGCGCCTATCCGTGGGGCAACCACCCCAACGCCTGGCGGCCCGCCCACATCCACTTCTCGGTGTTCGGCACCGCCTTCACCCAGCGGCTCGTCACCCAGATGTACTTCCCCGGCGACCCGCTGTTCGCCTACGACCCGATCTTCCAGTCGATCCCCGACGAGCGGGACCGGGAGAAGCTGGTCTCCCGCTTCGACCTGGACGCCACCACACCGGAGTGGGCGCTCGGCTACCAGTGGGACATCGTCCTCGGCGACACCCCGGCGGAGGCCTGATGAGCACGCCCTCTCCCACGCCCTCGGCCATGACGCCGTCGCAGACGGTCGGCCCCTTCTTCGGCCACGCGCTGCCGTACGAGGCCGGTCCGCAGGTGGTCCCGCCGTGGCGGCCCGACGCGATCCGGGTGCGCGGACGCGTCCTGGACGGCGCGGGGGAGCCGGTGCCGGACGCGCTCCTGGAGATCTGGCAGGCCGACGGCGACGGCGAGGTCCCGCGGCGCCCCGGCGGCATCGTGCGCGCCGGGCACGGCTTCTCCGGCTTCGGCCGGTGCGGCACCGACGCCGACGGCGGCTTCTGGTTCAGCACCCTCAAGCCCGGCGCGATCGGGGAGAGCGCTCCCTACATCGCCGTGCTGGTGTTCGCCCGCGGCCTGCTCAAGCCGGTGTTCACCCGGCTCTACTTCCCCGAGGACGCGGCCGCCCACGCGTCCGACCCGCTGCTCGGCCGGCGGCTCATCCGGCGCGGCCTGCTGCCGCTGGACCAGATGGCCGCCACGGCGCACGCCATCACCGCGGGCGGCGACCTGCGCGCC
>NZ_JBEZJP010000702.1:0-2393 GCF_040653175.1 Actinomadura sp. NPDC048032 | reverse complement strand
CTGGTCGACGTCGTCCTGTACTTCGAGGGCGACCGGCACTCCCGGCTCCGCATGATCCGCGCCATGAAGAACCGGTACGGCCCCACCGACGAGCTCGGCTGCTTCGACCTGTCCGAGGTCGGCATCGTCGGGCTGCCCGACCCGAGCGGCCTGTTCCTCACCCGCCGCGAGGAGGCCGTCCCCGGAACCTGCGTCACCGTCACCCTCGAAGGGCGCCGCCCCCTCGTCGCCGAGGTGCAGTCCCTCGTCGCCAAGTCGCACCTGCCCGCGCCGCGGCGCGCCACCTCCGGGCTCGACACCTCCCGCGTCGCGATGGTCCTCGCCGTCCTCGCGCAGCGCTGCAAGATCTCCATGCACGAGCAGGACGTGTACGTCTCGACCGTCGGCGGCGTCCGGCTCGCCGAGACCTCCGTCGACCTGGCCCTCGGCCTCGCCGTCGCGGGCTCCACCGTCGAGCAGGCCCTTTCCACCAGCCTCATCGCGCTCGGCGAGGTGGGCCTCGCCGGGGAGGTCCGCATCGTGCCCGGCGTCCAGCGGCGGCTGGCCGAGGCGGCCCGGCTCGGATTCAAGTACGCCGTCATCCCGCGCGGCTCCCTCGAACTGGCCGACGGGCCCCTCAAACGCGCCGACCCGCAGCTCAGCAGCTACGAGGGCATGAAGGTCATGGAGGTCGACAGCCTCCAGCAGGCGCTGCAGGTCGCGTTTACCGCTCCCTGACAGGCGTCCCGCCAGAGTATTACTTCACACAACGCACGCTTGCGACCTGGGGAGGAACCAGCGCGCGGCCCGCCTCGGTAAACTGGCGCCGTCCAGCGACCTCCGGGGGCCAGGTGCCATCACACGACAAGGGTCATGACGAACGACGCCGCGCCACACTGGCCGCGGTGGCTCCCGGCACCCAGATCCGGGACGGACTGGAGCGCATCCTGCGGGGCCACACCGGCGGCCTGATCGTGCTCGGCTACGACAAGCCCGTCGCGGAGCTGTGCACGGGCGGCTTCGAGCTCGACGTCGAGTTCTCCGCCACGCGGCTGCGCGAGCTCGCCAAGATGGACGGCGCGATCGTCCTCGACGACAGCCACACCCGCATCGTCCGCGCCGCCGTCCACCTCGTGCCGGACTCCACCCTCCCCACCGAGGAGTCGGGGACCCGCCACCGCACCGCGGAGCGCGTCGCCCGCCAGACCGGCCTGCCGGTCATCTCGGTGAGCCAGTCGATGCACATCATCGCGCTCTACCTCGACGGCATCCGCTACGTCCTGGAGGACTCGGCTGCCATCCTCTCCAAGGCCAACCAGGCCCTGGCGACGCTCGAACGCTACAAGCTGCGCCTCGACGAGGTGTCCGGCACGCTGTCGGCCCTGGAGATCGAGGACCTCGTCACCGTCCGCGACGTCAGCGCCGTCGTCCAGCGCCTGGAGATGGTGCGCCGCATCGCCGACGAGATCGAGGGCTACGTCGTCGAGCTCGGCACCGACGGCCGCCTGCTGTCCCTCCAGCTCGACGAGCTGGTCTCCGGCGTGGACGTCGACCGGCAGCTGATCGTCCGCGACTACCCGTCCGACGACACCCGCACCCGCGGCGTGGACGCCATCCTGTCGTCCCTCGACACCCTGTCGGCCAACGAGCTCCTCGACCTGTCCACGGTCGCCGAGGTCATGGGCTTCGCCGGCCCGGACGCCCTCGACCTGCCCGTCAGCCCCAAGGGCTTCCGGCTGCTCGCCAAGGTCCCGCGCCTGCCGAGCATGGTCGTCGAACGCCTCGTCGAGCACTTCGGCGGCCTGCAGAAACTCCTGGCCGCCAGCATCGACGACCTCCAGGCGGTCGGCGGCGTGGGCGAGTCCCGCGCCCGCAGCGTCCGCGAGGGCCTCTCCCGCCTCGCCGAATCGTCGATCCTCGAACGCTACGTCTAGGGCCTGCCTCGAAGTGGCCCTCGGCCGCACGCGCGAACGCGTGACCTGGCCGATGGAGCGAAGTCGGCGGCGAGTGGAGCCGGGCAGATCGCGAAGCGATGCCGCGTTCGCCCAGGCCTGGTCACGTAGCGAGCCGCAAGGCGAGCGAAGAGGGCCGAGGCAGCAGCACCGCCCAGCGCAGGCAGCGGGCTGCCACCACAGTCAGCGGGCCCAGGCAGTGCAGGCCCCTGGATCGGCGGAGCCGAAGATTCGTTGCGCCCTTCACAACGGGCCAGCGCGGCCACGACATTCGGCAACTCCGGCCGCGCGACCCGAGGCAGCCCTGACGACGGGACGGCGAGCGCACGCGGCGGGCAAGGGCCACCACAGGCGGAGCGAGTTGGGGCCACCACAGGCAGGGCGGGTTGGGGCCAGCACAAGAGGAGCGAGTTGGGGCCACCACAGGCGGAGCGAGTTGACGTCTCCATCGGCCTCGGCGGC
>NZ_JBEZJP010000701.1:0-2397 GCF_040653175.1 Actinomadura sp. NPDC048032 | reverse complement strand
AGCGCTTCGGCAGCCTCACCTATGAGATCAAGGACATCGTCGGGGCGTCCGGGTTCGGCATCGGCTCGGCCGGGCTGTCGGCCTACAACATCCTCGTCGAGGGGAACACCCAGGCGCTGGAGAACGACGTCATCCTGTCGATGAAGCAGGGCAACGTCGCCGCCGCCAGCCGCGTCGTCGACGACCCCCGCATCCGCGAGTACTTCCAGCACCACGGGCACCGCACCGCCGTGTCGCGGCGCGCGCTGCAGGCCAACAGCGACCCGTGGCTCGGCCACACCCGGATCGACGGCGTCGGGTACGTCGTCCAGGAGCTGTCGCCCTACGAGGCGGACCTGGACTGGAGCGGCCTGACCGAGCCCGAGGACATGCTGTCGGTGCTGGACGACCTGGGCCGCGCCACCGCCAAGGTGCACTGCGTGTCCGACACCGACTCCGACCACACCCTGGTCGGGTTCCAGGTCGAGGACGCCATCGACGCGGTGATCGGCCCGGACGAGTCGGCGTTCGTTGAGGCGATGGTGGCGTTCGGCACCGAGTACGCCGAGATCGTCCGGGAGGACCACACCTACTTCGTGGACGCGTTCCGCAACCACGAGATCCCCGGCCTGTAGGGCGGGTCAGGGCCCTTCGGGGCGGACCAGGAGCAGCGCGATGTCGTCGTGGCCCCGCTGGTCGGACAGCAGGGCCACGACGCCGTCGGCGGTCTCCTCCAGCGTCCCGCCCTGGGAGGCGACCAGGGCGGAGGCGAGCCGCGCGACGCCGTCGTCGACGGTGCGCATCCGGCTCTCCACCAGGCCGTCGGTGTAGAAGGCGAGGGTCGCGCCCGGCGGGATCGTCGCCGACACCTGCGGGTGGTCGGCCGGATGCTCCTCGTCGGACACCCCGAGCGGCAGCCCGTGGGCGACGGCGAAGTGCCGCACGGTGCCGTCCGGCAGGGCCAGCAGCGGTGGGGGATGCCCGGCGCTCGCCATCTCGCACCGCAGCGTCGCCGGGTCGCAGACCAGGCACAGGCACGTGGCGAACTGCGCGGCGTCCAGCTCCTGGGCGATGGCGTCGAGCCGGGCCAGCACCTCGCCGGGCGGGAACCCGCACCGGACCAGCGTGTGCGCGGCGACCCGCAGCTGGCCCATCGCGGCGGCGGCGGTGACGCCGTGCCCGAGCGAGTCGCCGATCACCACGGCGATCCTGCCGCCGGGCAGCGGCACCACCTCGTACCAGTCGCCCCCGACGCCGCTGCGGGCGGGCAGGTAGCGGTGCGCGATCCGCAGGCCGGGCGGGGCGGTGACCTCGGCGGGCAGCAGCGCCGCCTTCAGCGCGGTCGCGGTGCGGTGCTCGCGCCGGTACGCGCAGGCGTTGTCGACGCAGGCGGCGGCGCGGCCGGCGAGTTCGGAGGCCAGCGCGCGGTCGGCCGGGTCGAAGGGCGGCCGGCCGCGCTTGCGGCTGAACACCGCGAACCCGAGGGTGCGGCCGCGCGCGGCGAGAGGCACCGCCAGCAGCGACACGTGGTCGGCGATGCCGTCGAGGAGGCGGCCCGTGCGGCCGGCCACGGTGTCGCGGGCGGCGTCGCCGCCGAACTCGACCATGTCGCCGGCGGCGAGGCAGCGGGCGTAGGGCGAGCCCGGCGGATAGACGATGACCTCGTCGACGGGGAACTCGCGGGACCACTCCCGCGGGTCGTCGTCGGCGAGCGCGACGGCCAGGCGCCGCACGACCGCCGACCCCTCGGTCTCGGCGCCGGGCTGGTCGTCGTCGGCGAGCAGGCGTTCCAGCACGTAGACGGCGCCGGCGTCGGCGAACCGCGGGACGGTGACGGCGACGATCTCGCCGGCGGCCCGGTGGGGGTCGAGGGTGGAGCCGGCGCGGCGGGCCGCCTCGTCCAGCAGCTCCAGGCCGCCGGTGCGGGGCGGGGACACCGTCAGCAGCACCTGGACGCGGCCGCCCGCGCCCGTCATCGGCTCGCAGGCCACCGGCAGGCCCTCGTCCGACAGCGGCAGGACGCCGCTCCAGGGGCGGCCGGCGGCGGCCGCCTTCAGCGCGACCAGCAGCGGCTCCGCCGCGCCGGGCCGGCCGAGCAGGTCGGTGAGCGCGGTTCCGGCGGCGGCGGCCGCGGCGCGGCCGAACAGGCGCGCGGCGCCGTCGCTCCAGCCGGTGACCGTCCCGTCCGGGGTGAGCAGGACGGTCGCCTGGCCTGGCCGTGCGGGGTCTTCGGCCATGGTCCTCACTGTCCGTGTGCGGAGGGCCTCCCGCCGCGGCTCGCGTTACGCTGAGGTGCCCGCGGACGGCCCCACTTCGGGCATAGGGAGACGACGAACCGCCGCACCGCCTCGACCGCGACCCGCTGGGCGTACGCGCTCGCCTTCCTCGTCGCGGCCAGTGCGGCGGGCGCCGTCGTGC
>NZ_JBEZJP010000700.1:0-2398 GCF_040653175.1 Actinomadura sp. NPDC048032 | reverse complement strand
GCCTGCCCCGCTCGCGCTCGTTGGCGGCGCCGATGTCGGGGTTCGGCTGCGCGCCCGCCCGCCGCGACAGCGGGCCGAGCGTCTTCTCCGCAGCGGTCACCTGTGCCGTCCCTCCTGGTCGTCGGCGACGAGCCTCCCGGAGGCGCCGCCGGCGCGGCGCCACGGCACGCCGACGAGCGGCGGATCGGTCGCGGCCGCACGGCGCCGGCCGCCCACAGAATAGGCTGTCGCGGTGAGCTACCAGCGCCTGTCCCCGGACGAGCGGCGCGCCCAGATCCTGGACGTCGCGCGGCGGATGTTCACCGAGCTGCCGTACGCCGAGGTGTCCACGGCCGCGATCGCGCGGGAGACCGGCGTGCAGCGCGGCCTGATCCACTACTACTTCGGGACGAAGCGGGAGCTGTTCCTCAAGGTCGTCCAGGGGCTGACGGCCTCGGCCGCGATGCAGGCCCCGCCGCCGGACGGGCGGCTGGCGCTGCCCGAGGCGGTCGACCTGCTCGTCAACCTGTTCCTCGACACCGCCGAGCGCAACGCGACCACCTGGTTCGCCGCGCTCGACGCCGAGGGGTTCGGGCAGGACCCCGAACTCCTGCGCATCGTCAACCGGTTCCGGGACGAGACGGTCGAGCACATGCTGGCCGTGCTGCGCGTGGCCGAGCCGACCGAGACGCTGCGGGCCGTGCTGCGCGCCTACTCCGGGCTCGCGGACGCGGCGACGCGCCAGTGGCTCCAGGAGAAGACCCTCGACCGCGACCAGGTGCGCACGCTGCTCACCCGGTCGCTGCTCGCGCTGGTCAGCGACATCGGCCCCGCCGTGGAGAAGCCCCGGGAGGACCGGCCGCGGGCCGGCGCGGGCTAGCCGCGAGGCGTCTCGACGGTCCCCGGGACGGCGAACCAGACGGCCTTGCCGCGGACGGGCGGCCCGAGGCGGGAGAGGGTCCGCCGCAGGCCCCAGCGTCCGAGGGACAGCTCGTGGACGATGCTGAGCCCGCGCCCGCAGTCGCCGGACGTCCAGGAGTACCCGGGCAGGCCGACGTCGCCGTAGGTGTCGAAGACGGCGCACCGCAGTTCGCCCGCCGTCCCGTCGCCCATGTAGAGCCACAGCTCGTGCGGGCCGTGCTCGCCGGCGTGCTGGTGGGCATTGGTGGCCAGCTCGCTCACCATGAGCCGGGCGTCGTCCGCCCCGGCGGGCGGGACGCCGAGGGAGGCGAGGGCGTCGCGCAGGACGCGGCGGGCGTACCCGGCGCCTCCGGGGCCGCCCGGCAGGGCCCACACCCAGCCGGGCACGCCGTCGCGCCGGGCCGGGTCGCGGCCCGCCATGGCGTAGGCCATGGTCTCCGCCGTCAGATCGGCTGGCGTGGTCTTCACGGTTCCTCCCGCGGTACTGGTGCGAATGCGAAGGGCGGGCGGGGCGACCGGTCGTCACTCTCGGTTGACGACCGATCACGGATCCAAGAGTCTCCTGAGATTCTCACAAACGCAACACCCTTCCCGGAATTGCTCTGACCTTCCTGCCGGGTTCGTCAATCGCGTTGTGACGGGCGCCGGGAGTGATAAAGACTCCACTCCCATGACCTACCGCCCCACCGTCCGTGGCCGACGACTCGCCAGGGAGCTCCGCAAGCTGCGCGAGGAGCAGGGCCTGACACTGCAGGAAGTGGCGGACCGGCTCGACTGGTCGAGAGCCACCGTCTCCCGCCTGGAAACCAGCCAGACCCGCCCCAAACCCGGCGACATCGCCGACATCCTCGACCTCTACGGCGTGCCGAGCCCGGACCGCGACGCGCTCATCACCCTGGCCCGGCAGGCCGGGCAGCGCGGCTGGTGGACCGCCTACCAGGACGTCTTCGCCGGCAGCTATGTCGCGCTGGAGGACGAGGCCTCCCACATCCGCACCTGGGACCCGCAGCTCGTGCACGGCCTGCTGCAGACCGAGGACTACTCCCGCGCGGTGATTACCGCGGGTCGGCTCCTGCCCTCGGACGAGGAGATCGAGCGCCGCATCGCCGCCCGCAAGATCCGCCAGGCGCTGCTGGACCGCGCCGACGCGCCGCGCCTGGAGGTGATCTTCGATGAGGCGGTGCTGCACCGCCCGATCGGCGGCGAGGAGGTGATGCGGGCCCAGCTGAACGTCCTCGCCACCGCCGCGGAGATCCGCCCATCCGTGACCATCCAGGTACTCCCCTACACAGCAGCGGCGCATGCGGGCTTGGACGGACGTTTCACCATATTGTCGTATCCGGACCCGGCAGACCCCGATATCGCCTACGTCGAGGGCACTATGGGCGACGTTTACCTCGAGAGCGCCGTGAAGGTGGGGATGGTGAGCGCCCTGTCGTTGACCCTCGTCGCCTGCGGTTCCGGTTCGACGACGGCGAGATGCGTGGACCGCAACGCG
>NZ_JBEZJP010000699.1:0-2420 GCF_040653175.1 Actinomadura sp. NPDC048032 | reverse complement strand
GAGAACCTCCACCCGTGGTACTCCTTCACCCCTGGCAGGTCGGCGCCGCCAACTGACCCACCTGCGAAGCCCGACACCCTCGGGCCTCGTTCGACGGGGAGCCTGGCACTGCCAGGCTCCCCGTTCTCGCCCCTTACACGCGGGTCATGCGACGCCGGTCAGCGGGCCGATTCCAGCTTGATCTGCTCGATCAGACTGGCGAACTGGACGCTGGAGAGCGTGAGGTGTCCCCCGCCCGGGTCCTTGCTGTCCCGCACTCCGATCCCGGCCCCCGGCGCAAGTCGCCCCAGCTCGACACACTGATTGTCGTTTGCGCCACCGGTATAGGAACTCTTGCGCCATCTCACGATCATGCGTAGCTCTCCAAGTACCGCTTGATGATCTGTCGGGAGGCTTCCTCTGGAGCAGCCTTCACGCCGATGCGATCGAACATAACGGACAGCTCACGAACCTCGCGAGGTGATTCGATCAACCGTCCTCCGTTCTGAGCGGCAGAGTAGGCGACGTCTCGGTCCTCCAGGCCGATGATCTGCATGGACCCATCGACGCCCATGTGCTCGCCTGACGAGAAAGGAATGACTCGCAAGCTCACGTGCGGCAGCTCGGCCAACTTCAACAGGTGTTCCAGCTGCCTCGTCATGACCTCCACCCCACCGACCGGGCGGGCCAGGACAGCCTCATCGATCACGGTCCATGTGAGCAGCGAGTCACCCTTCTGCCAGTACGCCCTCTTCTTCGCGGTGCGGACCGCCATGATCGCGTCCAGGTCCTTGAACTTGCTCGCCTTGACGTAGGCCCAGGTGTAGTCATCGGTCTGGAGCGCAAGCGGGACGACCTGACCGTGGTAGGTCTTGATCGAGACGGCTTCCTCCTCGTACTTGTCGATCTGATGAGCCCAGTCCGGATCATGCGCCATTCGGGCAAACCAAAGTAGAACCTGGAAAAGCACCCCAGTTCCGTATGCATTGTCAAGCAGACGCATTTGATCGTCCTGTGGACGCCGCCGCCCCGCCTCCAGATTGGAAACAGTCGAGCGAGCGACACCGATGATCTCGCCACACTGGGTCAGCGACAGCCCCATCTTTTCTCTGAAGAAGCGCATGCAGAAGGCCAGGAAGTGCCACATGGAGATCTTGGGGTCGAGAGGGTCGCGGACGATCGGCATCGTTCCTCCTGTTTTCAGTTCTCCCGATAACAAGGAAACCGTAGATCGAGCCAGCGACCCTTGCCACATGAAACCGAAATCCCAAGCGAGGCCGGGGCGATGATGACGGCGGCCGCCAAAGATCTACTTATGCCCCTTATGGGCACACCGTCCGCAGTGGGGCTGGCGCGCACCCTGGTGGACGCGAGAATCCGCAATTGGAGCTATTCACACATTCTCGACAATGCGCTTCTCGTCGTCTCGGAGCTCGTCACGAACGCGGCCCGGCAGACGCCGCACGAGGAGATCCGCCTCCAGCTCAGCCGGGACGCGCACGGCATCGTCATCGCGGTCTGGGACGCCGACTTCGCCCTCCCCCAGGCCAAGCCGATGAAGGAACTCACCCTCGAAGACCTCGACCTCTCCCATGAGGCGTTCGACGACAACGGCGGCTGGGGCCTTCACATCGTCCAGGCGCTGTCGAGCCAGTGCGGCGTCACGGGAGACCCGGCCGGCGGCAAGTGGATCTGGTCGCGCATCCACCCGTGACCCGTCCAGGCGATGCCGAGTACGCGGCGCGACGGGCGTTGCCGGGAGGGTTTCACTCGGCACGGTAGAAATCCAAGACCCGCCATTGACCACTGGCGGTCGTACAAACAACCCGGTGCACGTGCAAGGCACGCGCACCCGACCCAAACAGGGGGAAACACCATGAACAACCGTAGGTTGAGCTCGCTCGCTGTGGGCGCCGGTATCGGCGCCGTCATCGGAGCCGTCATCCAGGGCCTGGACTACTCCGTCGTCCTCGCCGACCAGTGGCACCACGGGCTCGATCCCCTGGAGTCCGGTGACTTCGGCTACCTCGGCGCCAAGATCATCACCGGCATCCTCACCGGCGCCGTCTGCGGCTTGGTCGGCAGCTGCCTCAGAGCCTTCCTCGGCTTCGACAGCGCCGGGGAGCGGAAGCTCACCGCCGACATCGCCGGCAGCGTCCTCTTCATCGGGGTCGCGGCCTGCGTTGCATGCGTCGTCATGGCCGCCTTCGGCCTGTCCGTCGCCGACGTCCCCGACCCCTACGCTGACGTCACCCTCGGCAACGTCTTCACCGGTCTCTGCACTTACGCTGCGGGGGTCCGCGTCGTCGCCCTCGACGCCGACGACTGACCTACTCACGGCCCGGCACACGCCAGGCCGAGCTCGCCGGGGGCCTGGAATCACCAGGCCCCCGTTCGCTTGTTCCCGTCGCCGGAACGTCAGCCGGTTCGGGTGCGGAGGC
>NZ_JBEZJP010000698.1:0-2424 GCF_040653175.1 Actinomadura sp. NPDC048032 | reverse complement strand
GGCCGGCCGCCCGCCCGGACGCGGCGGGGGCGCCGCCCGTCGCGGCGGGCGGCGTACCGGTCCGCGCGCCTGACGGCGGTGAGGCGGGCTCTCCGCAGGCGGCCGCCGCCGTCAGCGCGGCCGTGGCCGTGACCAGCACCGCGGTCGCTCTCGCTCGTGTCCGCCGCATGTCTCCCCTTCCGTTCCGGTGTCGCACACCACAAAGTGTGACACTAGACAATGACACATTGGAAAGTGGCATACTCCGCTGGAGGGTTCGCCCCGATCAGTACGGGGCCGTCCTGGTTCGCGCGTCAAGGGAGCAGCGGTGGTGGAGCACGTGACGGGCATGAGCGCGACGATCGGCGGCGCGGGCGTCGCGGCGCGGCTCGCCGCGGCGCCGGCCAAACCGGCGGGCGGCGCGGCACTCGACCAGATCCTCATCGCCTCGACCGCCGCGGCCGCCCTGACGGCGGTGCTGCTGGTGCTCGGCTGGGGCCATCGCAGCGGCCGCGTCACCGTCCTGGCGCGGGCGGCGGACCTGGCGACCCGCGGCCCGGGCCGCGGCACCCCGGGGTGGGCGGCGCTGCCGATCCCGGTCGCGATGGTGTCGCTGCTGGTCGCGCTGCTCGGAATGTACTGGGACATCTCCCTGCACATCTCGCACGGCCGGGACGAGGGGCCGCTGGCCAACATCGCCCACTACCCCATCCTGATCGGGCTGTTCGGCATCTTCACCGCCGGGGTGCTGGCCGTCGTGCTGCCCAGGGGCGAGCGCCCCGGCGCGGCCTCGGTGCGGATCACCCGGGACTGGCACGCCCCCGCTGGCGGCGTGCTGCTGGCCGGCGCCGGCTTCTACGCGCTGCTGGGGTTCCCCCTCGACGACGTCTGGCACCGCATCTTCGGGCAGGACGTGACGCTGTGGGGGCCGACGCACCTGATGCTGATCGGCGGGGCGGGGCTGTCGCTGGTGGCGATGATGGTGCTGGAGCGGGAGGGCCGCCGCGCCTGCGGGGACGCCGGCCAGCCGCCGGGGTGGCTGCGGTACGTGCGGCGCTGCATGCACGCGGGCGGGCTGCTGATCGGGCTGTCGGTGTTCCAGGCCGAGTACGACTTCGGGGTGCCGCAGTTCCGGCTCGTCCACCAGCCGCTGCTGATCGCGCTGGCGGCGGGCTGCGCGCTGGTCGCGGCGCGGCTGTGGGCCGGGCGCGGCGGCGCGGTCTTCGCCGTGGTGTTCTACATGCTGGTGCGCGGCGGGGTGTCGGTCCTGGTCGGCGGCGTGATCGGGGAGCTGTGGGCGGCGGTGCCGCTGTACTTCGCCGAGGCGGTGTGCGTGGAGGTCGCGGCGCTGGCGCTGGCGCGGCGGCCGCTGGCGCTGGGCGCGGTGTCGGGCGTGCTGATCGGCACGGCCGGGTTCGGCGCCGAGTACGCCTACGGGCAGGTGGCGTTCCGGCTGCCGTGGACGCCGGACATCGTGGCCGAGGGCATGGCGATGGCCGTGGTGGGCGGTGTGGCGGGCGGGCTGTGCGCGGCGCTGCTGGCCGAGGGGCTGCACGGGCGGGCGCCGCGCCCGGCGGTGGCGCGCGGGCTCTTCGCGGCGGCGATCCTGGCGGTCGCGGCGGCGGTCGCCAACGGGCTGGTCGTCTCGGTCCCGCAGGGCAGAACGGCCACCGTCACCCTCACCGGCGTCCGCGGCGACGCCGCGCACCGCACCGCCGACGCGCGCGTCGAGTTCTCCCCCGCGGACGCCGTCGACGGCCCGGCCTGGGTGACGGTGACGGGCTGGCAGGGGCAGGGCCTGCACGTCGACCGCCTGGTCAGGGTGCGCGAGGGCGTCTACCGCACGAGCGAGCCGATGCCGCTGCACGGCGAGTGGAAGACGCTGGTGCGCGTCCACGACGGGCGGACGCTGGCGGGCGTCCCGGTCTACCTGCCCGACGACCCGGCGATCGGCGCGAAGGAGCTGCCCGCGCCGCCGCGCTTCACCCGTGACCTGCAGGGCGAGCGGACCATCCTGCAGCGTGAGCTGAAGACCGACGTGCCGGGCTGGCTGTGGGCGGCGTGCTCGGCGGTGGTGCTGCTGTGCACCCTGGCGCTGGTGCTGTCGCTGGGCTGGGGCGTGGCGCGGATCGCGCGGCGGCTGCCGGAGCGTCCCGGGCCCGCCGGGGCGGCCCGGGACGGGTCGGCCGCGAAGGCGGGCGCATGACGGCGCAGGGGGTGCTGGCGTCCCATCCGATCATCACGGCGGTGCCGTTCTTCGTGCCGACCTTCGTGGTGGTCGCGGTGATCGTCTTCGTGGTGTGGCGGGACCGCCGCCGCGGCGAGGACCCGCCGGACGACCCGCCGCCCTCCCCCTAGACTCTGCGCTCATGAGGGGACAAACAAAAACCCAACCCGAACATGGCGCGCGGTTATAGCTTGTAAGGAGGGGGGCGGGGGTGTAGG
>NZ_JBEZJP010000697.1:0-2431 GCF_040653175.1 Actinomadura sp. NPDC048032 | reverse complement strand
GCACCGACTCGGAGTAGGACGAGTTCCACTGCATGGCGATCTCGACCGACATGCCGGTGGTGTCGTCGCTGAAGTAGATGACGGACTCGTGCGGCCCCGCGCCCTTGGCGGACTCGACGCGGTCGGCGTTCAGCCGCCGGAACGGCTCGAACAGCCGCTCCACCTCGTAGGCGGGCACGACGGGCCCGGTGTTCTCGACCTGGACGGTGGCGTAGCCCTCCAGCATGCCGGTGCGGATCCACAGCTCGCCGCCGTCCTCGACGTTGTGCTTGATCGCGTTCTCGACGAGGTTGGACACCAGGTGCTCCAGCAGCACCGGGTCGCCGAGCGCCGTCCCGGGCGTCAGCTCGGGATGGACGGCGACGTCGTTGTCGTGCTCGCGGCGGGCGGACTGCTCCAGCACCGTCGCCGCCACCTCCGCCAGGTCGACCGGCGTGCGGGCGGTCAGCTCCCGCTCGCTGCGGGCGAGCAGCAGCAGCCCCTCGATGAGCCGCTCGTGCCGGGCGTTGGTCGCCAGCAGCGTCCGGCCGACGGCGCGCAGGTCGTCGGAGACCTCCGGGTCGCCGAGGGCCACCTCCAGCAGCGTCCGGTTGATCGCGAGCGGGGTGCGCAGCTCGTGCGAGGCGTTCGCGACGAACCGCCGCTGGGTGTCGAACGCCTGCCCGAGCCGCTCCAGCATCGCGTCGAACGTGTCGGCCAGTTCCTTGATCTCGTCGTCCGGGCCCTCCAGCGCGATCCGCTCGTGCAGCGTGCTCTCCGAGAGCCGGCGCGCGGTGGTGGTGACCCGCTGCAGGGGGCTGAGGGCCCGGTCGGCGACGAACCAGCCGAGCACCAGCGTGATGACGCCGACCCCGCCGAGCGCGAGCAGCGACCGCCCGACGAGCTGGCGCATCGTCTGCTCGACGAACTGGCGCTGCAGCTCGGCCGCCTCCGCGTCGGAGATGCCGAAGCCGATCACCTTGACGTTGCCGAGGATGTTGGCCATCAGGACCGACATCACGAACAGCAGCAGCGCGCCCGCCATGAAGAACAGCAGCCCGTACAGCAGGGTGAGGCGCAGCCGCACGCTCATCCGGCCCGGCATCACCGTCATCGGGGCGAACGCCCCGCCGCCCTCGCCGCGCCACATGCCCTTCGCGGCCGGGTGCGGCTGGGGGACCTGCTGCGGGCCGGGGCGGCGCCACCGCCCGCCGCGCCGGGCTCCGGCGTCGCCGGGGTCGCCGGGAGGCGCGGTCGGCCGGGCGGCCTGCGCGCCGCTCTCCCGGTCCGGGCCGGCGGCCTGGCCGTC
This sequence comes from Actinomadura sp. NPDC048032, assembly GCF_040653175.1. Classification (NCBI taxonomy): domain Bacteria; kingdom Bacillati; phylum Actinomycetota; class Actinomycetes; order Streptosporangiales; family Thermomonosporaceae; genus Actinomadura; species Actinomadura sp. NPDC048032. The sequence goes on along the minus strand of NZ_JBEZJP010000697.1, from coordinate 1,143 downwards.
CGGCCCGTCCGGGCGGTCCTGGGGTGCGGTCTCCTCGGTCACAGGCGGTATCCCACTCCGGGCACGGTCTCGATCACCGGGGGGTCGCCGAGCTTCTTGCGCAGCGTCATCATCGTGACCCGGACCACGTTGGTGAACGGGTCGATGTGCTCGTCCCACGCCTTCTCCAGCAGGTGCTCGGAGCTGACGACGGCGCCGTCGGCGCTGAGCAGCACCTCCAGCACCGCGAACTCCTTGCGGGTCAGCTCCACCGGGCGGCCGTCGCGGGCGACCTCGCGGCGGGCCGGGTCGAGGGTGATCCCGGCGCGCTCCAGGACGGGCGGCAGCGGCGCGGCGGCGCGCCGGCCGAGGGCCCGCACGCGGGCGATCAGCTCGGCGAACGCGAACGGCTTGGCCAGGTAGTCGTCGGCGCCGATGGACAGGCCCTCGACCCGGTCGTCCAGCTCCCCCGCCGCCGTCAGCATGATGATCCGCGCGGGGTAGCGCTGCGAGACGAGCTGCTTGCAGACGTCGTCGCCGTGCACCTTGGGCAGGTCCCGGTCCAGCACGATCACGTCGTACTCGTTGACGCTGGCCCGCTCCAGCGCGCCCGCGCCGTCGTAGGCCACGTCCACCGCCAGCGTCTCCCTGCGCAGGCCGGTGGCGATCGCGTCGGCGAGCACGCGCTCGTCCTCGACGACTAGAACACGCAAAGGGTCCCCCTCCTCGTCGGGGCGCGGCCGGCCCCGCGCCCGGAACATGGCGCATCACACATGCCCGCCTCACATATGCCATGGAGGCCGTAAGACGCCCGTAAGCAGCTGTTCCTCTCCCGGTACGCCAGATGGTGATCTCGCGGACGCAAGGATCCGCGAAAATTGCATCGCAAGACAGGTTTACCTTCAGCCTAGGCCTGGGTAGGCATGGGCACGATCCGGGAGGAGGCCCATGGGCGAGTTGACACGCATGATCCAGCAGCGGCTCGACGACGCGTACGCGTCGCTGCGGAGCGCCCACCAGGCTGGGGACGCCTACCTGGCGGACATCCGCCGGGAGGAGATCGAAGACCTGCGCCGGATCGCAGCGAACAACGACATCGGCGTCGAACCGCCCCGCTGCGACTGACCCCCCGCCGTCGCAAGGCGCTGTCCGTGACGGGGAGCC
>NZ_JBEZJP010000696.1:0-2439 GCF_040653175.1 Actinomadura sp. NPDC048032 | reverse complement strand
TCTGCCGCCGCCGTCGCGGCCCGGGCCGTGGCGGCGCTGCCCGCGCTCGCGGCCCGGCTGCCGTGGCGTGCGCTGCCGCCGCTCGTGTGGGCGGCCTCCGCCGCGTGGACGGTGGCCCTGGCCGTCTGCGACGGGTGGGGCGCGCTCGCCCGGCCGCTGGACGCCCCGACCGAGTATCCGGCGGGCCTGGTCCAGCTGCGCCCCGACCCGCTGGAATGGCTGCGGACCTTCTCCGAGCGGCTCGGCGGCTACACCACGCACGTGCGGGGGCATCCGCCGCTGCCGATGCTGGTGCTGTGGGGACTGGAGAAGGCCGGTCTCGGCGGCACCGGCTGGGCGGCGGCGCTCATCATCGCGGCCGGGACGTCGGCGGCGGCGGCGATCGCGGTGACGGTGCGGTGCCTGGCGGGGGAGCGCGCGGCGCGGGCGGCGGTGCCGTTCCTGGCGCTGGCGCCGCTGGCGGTGTGGATCGCGACGGCGATGGACGCGTTCTTCCTGGCCGTCGCGGCCTGGGGCACGGCGCTGCTCGCGCTCGCCGCGCGCGGCGGGCGGAACCGGGCGCTGGTCCCGGCCGCGGCGGGCGGGCTGCTGCTGGGGTGCCTGCCGTATCTGAGCTACGGGCTGCTGCCGCTGCTGGCGGTGCCGCTCGCGGTCGTGGTGCTGGGCCGTCCGCGGGCGCGGGCTCTCGCGGTCGCCGGCGCCGGGCTGGCGGTGGTCCCGGCCGCGTTCACGCTGCTGGGGTTCTGGTGGCCCGACGGCGTCCGCGCCACCCTGGACACCTACCTGGTCAGCCGCGGATCGGCGCAGCGCTCCTACGCCTACTTCCTCTTCGCGAACCTGGCGGTGCTGGGCCTGCTGACCGGTCCGGCGGTGGCGCACGCGCTGCCGCGCACGCTGACCGAACTGTGCCGGGGCGCCCTATGGAGGGACGTGCTGTGGCGGGGCGTGCTGGGACGGGGGCCGCGGTCGCGGGCGGTCGCACCGGCGGCGGCGGTGGCGGCGCTGGCGGGTGCGGCGCTGCTAGGGGTGCTGGTGCTGGACGTGTCTGGTGTCACGCGTGGCGAGGTCGAGCGGATCTGGGTGCCGTTCGCCGCCTGGCTCACGGTCGCGGCGGCCGTCGACCGCTCCCGGGTGCGGGCGTGGCTGGCGGCGCAGGCGGTGACCGCGCTGGCCGTCCAGGCGCTCGTGCTGTCGCCCTGGTGAACGCCGCGCGGTGATGCTTCGGTGCTCGGCGAACCGACCGCGGGCTAGCGTCCGCGTATGAGCGACCCCGAGTTGAAGGCGCGGCTGGCGGCGCGGTTCCGGGAGGTCAACGGCGACCACCCGATGACCGCCGCCGACGACGCCTACGTCACCACCTGGTTCACCGACCTGGAGGACCTGTGCCGCGACACCGGCCGCGACGCCGACGAGGTGCGGCGGCTGATGCTGGCGGGCAGGCTGCCCCTGCCCGGCTACCTGCGCTCCGACGGCGCGCAGATGGTGCCACCGGACCTGTTCGACCTCGCCGGGCAGGCGGGAGGCATCGACGCGCTGAGGGGCTGGTTCCTCTCGCACTGGGACGACCCGGCCACCGCCGAGGCGGAATGGGCCGCCTACCTCAACGGGCAGTACGTGTGCCTGCGCTCGGTGACGCCGCAGAACATCCAGTACAAGGACGCCCTGGTCAGCGCGATCGAGGCGGCGCCGGCGGAGCCGGACGCCGGGACGCCGGCGTGGACGCGGCGGCTGCACGCCCTGGTCGACGAGCTCGACGCGCTGGAGCCTCCGTTCACCGCCTACGACCGGCTGCGGTTCGCGGGACCGGTGTCGCGGGACCGCTGCATCGACGCGGTGCGCGCCCGCTACCCGCGCGACGCCTGACGCCTCCACCGCGGTGACGTCCACCACCTCTCACCTGCGCTGACACCGCCGCAGAAAATTCTTCGAAGAAATCCGGGGCGGGATGTCGATCCGGCGGCCGGCCGTGCGACGCGTCAGTGAAAGGCCGATGAGACACCGCACGGAAGGACCGCCGCCATGAGCGCCCAGACCCACACCGCCGCCCACACCGCCGCCCGCGTCACCACCACCCGCACGACCGGGGAGCGCCGCACGCTGCGCAAGGTGCTGTGGGGCGCGCAGATCCTGCTCGCCGCGTTCCTGTTCTTCGCCTCGGCGCTGCCGAAGTTCGCCGGCCAGGCCGACGCCGTCAGGACCTTCGAGGAGATCGGCTGGGGCCAGTGGCTGCGGTACCTGACCGGGACCGTGGAGGCCGCCGGCGCGATCGGGCTGGTCGTCCCGCGGCTGGCGGGGCTCGCCGCGGCCGGGCTGATCGGCCTGATGGGCGGCGCCGCCCTCACCCAGCTGCTGGTGCTGGAGCCGGCGTGGGCGCTGCTGCCCGTGGCGTTCGCGGTCGTGTTCGCCGCCGTCGCCTGGGACCGCCGCGCCGAGTCCCGC
>NZ_JBEZJP010000695.1:0-2444 GCF_040653175.1 Actinomadura sp. NPDC048032 | reverse complement strand
CGTCTACGGCGACCTCTCCCCCACCTCACCGGAAACATCAGCGACGAGCCAGCAGCGCGGCCGGCGGGTGCGCGGTCAGCGGCCCGGGGAGGTTCCCGACGACCCGCGCGGCGAGGGCCTCGGCGGCCGCCCGGGGCGCGGCGGGCAGCAGCCGCCCCCGCTGGGCCGCGTCCCCCAGCCCGGTGATGAGGGCGCCGAGGCGCGTCACGCCCGCCGCGCGCTCGAACGGGTTGTCGGCGAGCTCGACGCCCCGCAGCCGGCGGCGTTCGAGGGAGACGCTGCGGCGGGTGACGAGCCCCCGCTCGGCGACGACGGACCCGTCCCGCTCGTGGACGGTGAAGTCCCAGTTGAAGAGGGTGAAGACGATCACCGACATGACGGGCATGGCGATCAGCGTGAGGATGACCAGCGCGAGCACCACGGCGGTCGGCAGCCCCACCACGTCGTGGCCGAGCGTCTCCACGCGCTCCCGCGTGATCAGACCGAGGTCGTCGCCGAGGTTGTAGACGGTGCCGAGGAGGCTGCCCGCCAGCGCGAACGGCGTCAGCAGGTAGGCGCCGCTGAGCGGGGCGTACAGGTACCAGCGGCGCCGCATGCGGCCGAGGGTGCGGCGCGGCGGGACCGGGGCGTCCCGGGCGAGCAGGACGCCGCGCAGCCGTTCGGCCTCGCCGAGCGAGACCGCGTTCAGCTCCCCCTCGCCGCCGTCCGCGCCGGCGTCGATGCTCACGACCGCCAGCCCGAGCAGCCGGTGCGGGAGGGACGCGGTGATGTCCACGCCCCGGATCCGGTCGCGCGGGATGCTCTTGACCGACCGGCCGACGAGCGCGCGCCGGAACTCGATGCGGTCCTCGTGCAGCACGTAGGTGAACGTCGCCCAGTTCGCGACGTGGAAGACCAGCCCGAAGGCCAGCCCCACGAGCGTGAAGTAGAACGCGGTGGACAGCCCGCCCACGAGCAGGCCCGTCGCGCCGGCGGCGAGGAGCGCCAGGAGCTCGCGGACGGCGCCGACCACGAAGGTGAGCGGATGCAGGCGTGCGGTCACGTGGCGTCGTCGCGGAGGTCGTGCGCGCGGTGCGCGAGGTCTTCGGCGAGGCGCGTCGCCACGGCCACGGGCAGGCCCGCGACCTCCGAGGAGCCGGTGTGGGAGGCGGTGTTGACCTCGATGGTGGCGAGGCCGAGCATCCGTTCGATCAGCCCCTGCTTGCTGTCGACGGTCTGGATGCGCCCGACGGGAACCAGCAGCCATTCGCGGCTGAACCAGCCCGTCCGCGTGTAGACGACGTCGGAGCTCACCTCCCAGCGGTGGACGCGGTACCGCCACACGGGCGCGACCGTGACCACCAGCAGCCCGGCGGCGCCGACGATGGCGGGGAGCCAGCCGATCCGGCCGGTCAGCCAGGCGGGCAGCGCGTCCCAGCCCGCGTCGCCGATCCAGGCGGCCACGCCGAGGGCGAGGCCGAAAGCCAGGCCCCACAGCAGCAGGTACTCGATGGCCCAGTGCGCGATCGCGCGGGGTGAGACCCGGTGTTCGGGCGGCCTCAGACGCGGCGGGCGCGGCCCCCCGCCGTCCCTCCGGCGACCAGGCCGCACCGACGTCACACGGCGAGTCTAGAGCGCCGGACGCGCCTTCCCGCCGCCCCGCGCGACCGGAAACGCCGAGGAACCGGCGGCACGATCGCGGGCGCGCCGTCGTTTCTGTCAGTGGCGCGTGCGAGATTGTCGGTGGCGCGTGCGACGTTGTGACGTGGTTCACGCCGCCGACGGGGCGCCGCCTGGGCGGCGGCAGAAATTCGAATGCACTTGAACCGGACTCCGCCTATTTTGGCTGGTCCCCCTGGCCGGGGGCGTGGGCGTCCGGCAACCGAGTCCTAGGAGATCCCATGACCTACGCGATCCAGGCGGACGGCCTGGAGAAGCGGTTCGGTGAGACCCGGGCGCTGGACGGCGTCTCCCTCACCGCCGAGGCCGGAACGGTTCTCGGCGTGCTGGGGCCTAACGGCGCCGGCAAGACGACCATGACCCGCATCCTCGCCACGCTGATCGAGCCGACGGGCGGCGCCGCCCGGGTCGGCGGGTTCGACGTGGTGAAGGACGCGCACAAGGTGCGGCAGCTGATCGGGCTCACCGGCCAGTACGCCGGCGTCGACGAGATGCTGACCGGCACCGAGAACCTCATCCTGATCGGGCGGCTGCTCGGGATCTCGCGCCGGGACTCCAGGGCGCGCGCCGCCGAGCTGCTGGAGCGCTTCCAGCTGACCGACGCCGCCGAGCGCGCCGCCAAGACCTACTCGGGCGGGATGCGCCGCCGCCTCGACCTGGCCGCGAGCCTCGTCGGGCGCCCGCAGATCCGCAACGTCGACTTGCCGGAGCCCGACGGCCCCATGATCGCGGTGAACGTCCCAGGTCCGAAGTCGAGCGACACGCCATCCAGGGCGGCCACCTCG
>NZ_JBEZJP010000694.1:0-2445 GCF_040653175.1 Actinomadura sp. NPDC048032 | reverse complement strand
GGCAGGGCTGCACGTGGAACGGCCCGAAGGCCGAGCTGATCAGGTGGCGCCAGTAGTCCGCCTGGTCGCGGGCAGGGTGGTCCGAGGTGTCAACGAGCGTGGGCATGACGCTCCTCCGGTCGGCGGGCGGGGTCTCGGACGCCAACCGCAAGGCTTCTACGGCGCGTCAGGAAGGTCAATGAGCGAGTCAGCACGACGCTTCCGGCGGGCTTTGGCACTCGCCGCCAAAGTCACGGCACGCAGCGGCAAGACCGCCCCTTCCCCGGCGGCTTATACATGTCGCGGACCGACTCCCAGGGAGCCCCGCCAACCGGAAGATCCCGGACGACCCCCGAGAGGAACCCCCATGCCAGCCGACGAGCAGGAGACCGGCACCGGCCACGAGCCCGGCACCGGCGACGGCCAGGACAACGGCATCAGCCGCAAGAACTTCATCGTCGCCGCGGGCGCGGCGGGCATCGGCGCGCTGGCGCTGCCCACCGCCGTGTCCGCGGTGACCGCGCCCGCGCAGGCCCGCACCGAGCAGCGGCCGCTCACCCCGACGCCCAAGTGCGACGACGGGGACGACACCCCGACGCACTCGCAGATGGAGGGCCCCTACTTCAAGCCCGGGTCCCCCGAGCGCGCGTCGATCGTGACGCCCGGCATGCCGGGGACCCCCCTCACGGTCTCCGGGATCGTCTACTCGATGTCGTGCACGCCGGTGGCCCACGCCCTGCTCGACTTCTGGCAGGCGGACTATTACGGCAATTACGACAACTACGGCTACAAGCTCCGTGGACATCAATACACGGACGCTTCGGGACGATTCACCCTCACGACGATCGTGCCGGGCCTCTACCCCGGCCGCACCCGGCACATCCACGTCAAGGCGCAGGCCCCCTACCGGCAGATCCTGACGACGCAGCTGTACTTCCCGAACGAGCCCCGCAACAGCTCCGACTCGCTCTACGACCCGGCGCTGCTCATGAAGGTCCAGACCACTCCCACGGGCCGCACCGCGAAGTTCGACTTCGTCCTGCAGGTTCCCTGACCGGGGTTCCGCGGCCGGATTCCGTCACCGCTCCCGCGGAATCCCGCCCCCGCCAAGGCACCGGCGCGCCTTGGCGGGGGCTCCCGCTGTGCGACTGCGGGGGCTCTCGCCTGCGGCTTTTCGCGAGGTTCCCCCGGCGCGCCGCGCCGTTTCGCGGGGAACGGGACCGAGACGTGATGCGAATCGGCCACGAAACGGCAAAGGAATGGATAGTCTCCCACCGATCACTTTTGGTTGTGTAAGGAATCTGGGAGCACACGCCACATGAGCGCTGCCAACCGGGCACAGGTCATCACACGGTGGGGGGCCATCGCCTTCATGGCGGCCGCGGTCCTGACCGCCACCGCCGGTGGCTTCGCCCAGTCCTATGCCGGTCTCTACCACTGGGCCCTGGAGCACGGCCTGCGGGGATGGAAGGCCGAGTCCTTCCCCCTGCTGGTCGACCTGTTCATCATCGTCGGTGAACTCGGGCTGTTCCTGCTGGCCATCGACGCCTTCGTCATCAAGCGCCGGGCCCTGATGAGCTGGCTCGACTTCTGCCTGCCGCTGACCATCGCCCTCGCCGGGTGGACGGCCAGCCTCATCTTCAACGTCGGCCATGTCGGCCACAAGACCTTCTCCTTCCAGGCGACGGCCGCGGTCCCGCCGATCGTGTCGATGCTCGGCCTGTTCGTACTGCTGCGGACGCTGCACCGGTACGTGTCGCAGAGGACCGAGGAGGAGGAGGCCAAGCAGCCCGAGCCGCAGACGCGCGCGATCGCCGGGCCGGTCACGCTGAACCAGATCACCCTGATGCCGCTGCGCAACACCGGCCCGTTCGCGCAGATCCAGGTGCCCGGGTACTCCGGCAAGGCGATCGAGTCCGGGACCGCGGGCAGGGCCGAGGCCAAGGGCGCGCCAGCGGGCGAGGCCGCTCCGGCCCCGGCCGCACCGGCCGCCTCCGCTCCGGCCGCGGCACCCGCCGCGACCGAGGCGCCCGCGCCCGCGCCGGTCCCCGAGCCGGAGCCGGAGCCGGAGCTGGCCGTGGTCAGCGCCGCGTCGCGCGGCAGCCTCAATGGCCGCAGCTCCTACGGCACCGTCCCCGAGGAGGAGGCGCCCGTCGGGCCCGCGCCGGAGAACCTGCGGTCCCTCGTCATCGACATCCTCGAACGCCGCCACGGCGACGTCGCCGCGACGCTCGCCGAGGTCAGGGCCGAGGGCTACCGCTGCGACGAGGCCGAGATCCAGCGGATCAGCGACAACCACTGGTTCCCGTACGCGGTGTACCGGCTGCTGGCCAAGCACCACGGCGACGGCGAGCTGGTCGCCCAGGAGCTGAAGGCCCAGGGCATCGTCTACGACCAGGTGACGCTGGACGCGCTCGTCCAGTCCTGGCGCGTCTGACCCCGCGCTCTTTCCGCGCGTTCCGGACC
>NZ_JBEZJP010000693.1:0-2446 GCF_040653175.1 Actinomadura sp. NPDC048032 | reverse complement strand
GGCCGCCGTCGAGGCCCTCCCGGAGGGCGCCACGTGGTCGGCCACCGGCATCGGCCGGACGTCCCTCCCGGTCATGTTCGCGGCCCTGTCGGCGGCCGTCCCCGGTACGACGACTGGGAGCCCGAGCGCAAGTCCAAGGCGCCGATCTTCGGCGCCATCGCCGCGATCGCGGTGCTGGCGCTGGTCGTGGGCCTGTTCATGGCGGCCCGGAGCGGCAGCGACTCCAAGGAGACCCCGCCCACCCCGACGGTCACCGACTCCGGGCCGGTCTCGGAGGAGCCGACGACCGAGCAGCCCGAGGAGCCCACGCCGACCCGCACCCGGACGCGCCAGAACACGCCGCCGCCGCGGACGTCCGAGCCGACACAGGAGCAGCCGACCACCGAGGTCCCGACCGACCCGCCGACCACCGACACGCCGCCGAGCACGCCCACCAGTCCCGGAGGCGGCACGGGCGGGACCGGCGGCACCGGCGGCCCGGGCACCGGCGGGGGCGACGGCGGCACGGGAACGGGCGCCGGCGGCACCGGCACCGGCGGCGGCTGACGGGGGCCCGGGGAGGCCCTCCGGGATGCGCGGGGCAGGGCGGTCATCGCCGCGATGCCGGGCCCTGAGTAGGCTCGTGGACTATGAAGGAGCCGCGGATCCTGTTCGTCCACGCCCATCCGGACGACGAGTCCATCGGGACCGGGGCCAGCATGGCCAAATACGCCGCCGAGGGCGCCCACGTCTGCCTCGTCACCTGCACGCTGGGCGAGGAGGGCGAGGTCATCCCCGAGGATCTGCGCCACCTGGCCTCCGACAAGGAGGACGCCCTCGGCGAGTACCGGATCGGCGAGCTCGCCGCGGCCTGCGAGGCGCTCGGCGTCCGCGACCACCGCTTCCTCGGCGGTCCCGGTCGCTGGCGCGACTCCGGCATGATGGGCGCCCCCACGAACGACGACCCGCGCTGCTTCTGGCAGGCGGACGTCACGACCGCCGCACGCGACCTCGTGACCGTCATCCGGGAGGTCCGCCCGCAGGTGATCGTCACCTATGACGAGCGCGGCAACTACGGCCACCCCGATCACATCCAGGCGCACCGCGTCACGTGGCGGGCGTTCGAGCTGGCCGCCGACCCCTCCCACGAGGACGGCGCCGAGCCGTGGCGGGCGGCCAAGGTCTACGCCTACGCCGCGCCGCGCACCGTCCTCGCCCGCGCGATCGCGGTGATGCGCGAGGCCCGGCTGCCGTTCGCCCGCGTCGCGGGGCTGGAGGAGCTCGGTTCCGGCGTCCCGGACGGGGAGGTCACCACGGTCGTGGACGCCCGCGCCCACCTGCCCGCCAAGCTGGCCGCGCTGCGCGCCCACCACACCCAGGTCACGGTCGCGCCCGAGCAGGTCGGGCCGTTCTTCGCGCTGTCGAACAACCTGGGGCAGCAGGCGTTCGGCACCGAGTACTTCATCCTCCAGGCGGGCGAGCTCGGCCCGGTCGGCCCGGGCCGCCGCGAGCGCGACCTGTTCGCCGGTCTGGCGAGCGCGGGGGACTGACGGGCCCCGGTACGCTGGCGTCCGTGGACAAGGACGACCGGGCCCGGGTGCGGCTCGCCAAGGACGGCCGCCCGGCGGACGCCGGCGCGCACGACGCCGAGGCCGATGCCGCCGAGGTCGAGCCCGCCGGCGCGGGCGCGGCCGCGGAGGGCGGCGGGGCGTCCGCCGCTCCCGCGGACGGGGAGCGCCCCGGCGACGCGTTCGTGTCCGGCGCCGCCTACGCCGCGCTCGGAGTCCTCGGCGGCGTGTTCGGCGTCGTGGGCTCGTTCGCGCAGGACTGGTCCGTCGGCCCCGTCCCGCTCACGGCGCTCGTCCTGGTCGCGCTGGTCTTCGTGATGACGTGGGCGTCGGGGAAGGCGATGGGCGGGCGGCTCGGCGCGTTCGTCCCGGCGCTGCTGTGGGGCGTCGTGGTGTTCGTCCTGCAGATGCGCCGCCCCGAGGGCGATCTCGTCGTCTCGGCGACGCTGCCCGGGTACCTGTTCGTCATCGGCGGCATGGTCGCCGCCGTGGTCGGCATCATGCTGGTTCCGCCGGCCCGCCCGCCGGGCGAATGGATGCTCGGCAAGGCGGGCCGTTCCCGGGGGTAGCGGGTCCTCAGCTCGCCACGGGGGCGGGCTCGGAGTCCTTGTGGACGGGCGCGCCGGCCTTGTGGCCCTTGAGGGTGAGGCACGCGGCGGCGCTGAGCAGGACGACGCCGATGGGCAGCCACATCGTGGGCTTCATCGCGTGGACGAAACCGTGCGAGAACACCTGGCCGGCCAGCTCCTGGACGCGGTGCGCGACGCTCGGCGAGACGCCGGGCGGCAGCTGCTGCCGGGCCCCGCTCTGCCCCGCGCCGACCTCCAGGCCGCCCTTGGCGGCGTCCGCGAAGCTCTGCACGAAGCCGCCGCGCACGTCGGGCGGGAGGGCCGCCGACC
>NZ_JBEZJP010000692.1:0-2461 GCF_040653175.1 Actinomadura sp. NPDC048032 | reverse complement strand
GAGTGCCGCAGCTCCGGGACGATCGGGTCCTCGCGGCCGCCGGGCTCCACCAGGATCCGGCCGGTCACGACGGCGAGCCGCGGATGCGCGTCCAGCCAGGCCGGTCAGGGCGAGGAACTCGCGCCTGCGCACGTCCATGACGGCTCCTCTCAGCTCTTCAGCGCGAGGTAGATCATGACCTTCGCCGACGCCTCGCCGCCGCCGGCCTCGCCCTCGACGGCGCCCTTCAGCCGCAGCCAGCCGCCGAAGCCGGACGACTCCCAGGTGACGAGGTCGCCGGTCACCTCCCGCTCGGGGTCCAGGTCGCACCAGTGCAGGCCGTCGGGGGAGACCTGCGTGGTGACCCGCATCAGGGTGCCGGTCCCGGTCCGCTCCAGCGTCCGGACGAACCAGCGGGCCTCCGCGGCCCACGCCACCTCGTACGGCTCCGTCGCGAAACCGCCCGCGAGGGTGCGGTTGCGTTCCAGTACCGCCGTGAACGACTCGCGCATGCTCTGGGGGCTCCTCACCAGTCGACCGAGATCAGGACAGAGTCCAGGAACAGGAAGTTGCGCACGTCGGTGTGCGTCCTGACCGAGACGTAGAAGTTCAGCAGGTTGCCCAGGGAGCCGTACTCCTCCTCGTACGGCGGCACCGGCACGTCGCGCATGTCGTAGACGGTGTCGTTCACCTGCAGTTCGATGTTCGAGCGCGTGCTGGTGTCGATCACCCAGCGCACGTAGTGCCAGTTCACCTTGGTGGGCACTTCGTTGTAGCAGAGTTCCTGCGGGCCGCCGAACGGCTTCCAGTCGTCCGGCTCCGGGGCGGTGAAGTCCGCGGTCGGCGGCAGCTTGATCTTGCCTTCGAAGTGCTCGCGCGGGGTCGGCTCGGGCACCGTCGGGTACACCCACTCGCGCCGCAGCCGGTTCTCCAGGTCGGTGTTCAGGTAGCGGGCGACGCAGTGGTAGCGGACGCCGTCGCAGATGTCGGTCGCGATGGTGAACGCGCCGAACTGCTGCTCGGACGGGTGCAGGTTCGCGTCCCACTCGCCGGCGCCCGCCTTGTGCGCCGCCTGGTTCTCCTCCGAGGCCGCCTCGGTCTTGAACGTCAGGTACGCCTCGAACTGCACGCGCCCCCGGCCGGCCATCGTGAGCCGCCGGATCGCGACGCCGGTGTGCCCGGCCACCGGGCGCGTCGCGACCTTCAGCGCGTACGTCCCGGACATCGCGCCGTGCGTGCCGACGTCGAAGAAGTTGCAGGAGCTGAGCTGCGGCGGCCGGAAGTCGCGCATGTGGTCGTCGACGGTGTCGAGGTTCCCGTGCCCGTCGTAGTTGCCGAGCAGCTCGATCCACCCGTGCGTGCCGGTGTTGAACTCGTCGTGGACGAGGATCCGGTCGAGCGGGTTGAAGCGGGACAGGGCGGGGTCGGCCCGGCGCAGTTCGGCGGCCAGCGACCGCTCGCTCGCGGGGGAGGTCATCGGGTGGGCTCCTGAATCCTCACGGTGGCGTGCACCATGTTGTGGTCGGACCGCAGCAGGTCGCGGGGCTCGCCGGCCTGGGCGGTGGTCTGCGGGACGAGCGTCCACTGCAGGACGCGCGTGCCGTTGCGGACGAAGATGTGGTCGATCTTGTCCTCGGACCTCGGCAGCGGGATCTTGCCGCCGTTGAACGAGGCGTACTCGGCGCCGGTGCGGCGGTTCGCGGGCGCGGCCTCGAACGAGTCGGCGTAGCCGACGTCGGAGAAGGCGTCGTAGGCGCTGTGGCCGTCCTCCTTCGATGCCGAGTTCATGTCCCCGGCGAACACGATCGGCAGCCGCCGGGTGTCGGCGTTGTCCCGGGTGAGGTACTCGGCCGTCCGGCGCGCGTCGAGGTAGCGGACCTCGTCCCAGTTCTTGGTCCAGCCGTTGGGGTCGGTCGCGCCGTTCTTGCGGTACTCCAGGTGCATGTCGACGACCACGAACCGCAGCCCGGTGCGCAGGTCGCGCAGGGTGTTCCAGGTCATCGTCTTGCCGTAGATCTCGGTGGAGTCCGGCAGCCAGAGCAGGTCGTGGGGGAGCGCGCGGCCGCGCTCGTCCAGGTGCGAGAACCTGCGCGCGTCGTAGTAGGTGAAGCGCCCCGCGCCGGACTGCAGCCGGTAGCCCTCCTGGGGGTGCCTGGTCCCGGCGTAGTCGGCGGGCGCCTCGGCGTAGCCGCGGGCGGCCATCGCCTTGGTCAGCGGGGCGCGGAACGACTCCACGTCCACGCCGGGCTGCGTCGGGGTGGCGTTGTTGCCGATCTCCTGGGTGACGACGACCCCGGCGCGCGCGCGGACGATGTCGTCGGCGACCCGGGCGGCGCGCCCGTCGGCCCACGGTTCGAGCTTGGTGGCGCAGTCGCGCCCGATGGTGTCCACGCAGGCCTGCGTGGTCGGCAGGCATCCGTGCCCGCAGGTGTTGTAGGTCGCGATCCGCAGGTCGAGCTTGCGGTGCGGGCCCTGCGCGGCC
>NZ_JBEZJP010000691.1:0-2477 GCF_040653175.1 Actinomadura sp. NPDC048032 | reverse complement strand
GGAGGGGCCGGCCACGACGCGCATGGCCTCCGGCCGGGGGCGGGCCCCCGGCGCGGGACGTCCTAGACGTCGGCCTTGAGGTTCTGCGGGAGCTGGCCGGTGCCCTTGGCCCACTGGTGGGCGGCGGCCCGGGTGGCGAGCAGCCGCGCGACCTCCATGCCGACGCCCATCACCACGGCCCAACCGATCGCCTCGGCCAGCGCCACGTCGGGGGACTCGGGGTTGGTCGGGGGCTCCTTGCCGGTGCTCTTCTTCCAGGCCAGCGTGATGACTTTCTTCGCGACGAAGCCGCCCGCGAATGCGGCCGCTCCGGCCATCACCCGCCAGCCGATGTCGCCCTTGTCCGCCATGTTGGTCCTCTCTCGTCCTGTCGTCTCCGACGCTACCGGAAGGGCCCGCCCCCGGAGGGGAAGGCGATCACCGCGTCGGCGCCGGTAATCGGCATGCGACCCGGGCCGATGTCAATACGATTGGCCCCATGACAGAGCAGCCGCGTACTCCGCACGTCCCTCCGAAGCCATCCCTGGACGGCCTGGAGGACAGATGGGCACGCGTCTGGGAGGACGAGGGAGTCCACCGCTTCGACCGCACCCGGCCGCGCGGCGAGGTCTACTCGATCGACACCCCGCCGCCCACCGTGAGCGGATCCCTCCACGTCGGCCACGTCTTCTCCTACACCCACACCGACACCGTCGCCCGGTACCACCGCATGCGCGGTCGGGCGGTCTTCTACCCGATGGGCTGGGACGATAACGGCCTTCCGACCGAGCGCCGCGTGCAGAACCATTTCGGCGTCCGATGCGATCCGTCCCTTCCCTACGACCCCGACTTCGAGCCTCCCGCCAAGCCCGACCCGAAACGCCAGCAGCCGGTCTCGCGGCGCAATTTCATCGAGCTGTGCGAGCGCCTCACCGAGGTCGACGAGAAGGCCTTCGAGGAGATGTGGCGCCGCGTCGGCCTGTCGGTCGACTGGAGCCACCTCTACACCACCATCGGCGCCACCGCCCGGACGGCTTCCCAGCGCGCGTTCCTGCGCAACCTCGCCCGCGGCGAGGCGTACGTCTCCGAGGCGCCGACGCTGTGGGACGTCACGTTCCGCACCGCCGTCGCGCAGGCCGAGCTCGAGGACCGCGAGCACCCCGGCGCGTTCTACCGGATCCGGTTCCACGGCGACCAGCGTCCCGTCTACATCGAGACGACGCGGCCGGAGCTGCTTCCCGCCTGCGTCGCGCTGGTCGCGCACCCCGACGACGAGCGGTACCAGGAGCTGGTCGGGACGACCGTGCGCACGCCGCTGTTCGGCGTCGACGTCCCGGTCGTCGCGCACCGGCTGGCCGACCCCGGCAAGGGCTCCGGCATCGCGATGATCTGCACGTTCGGCGACGTCACGGACGTCACCTGGTGGCGCGAGCTGGACCTGCCGACCCGCGCGATCATCGACTGGGACGGGCGGCTCGCCGCCGACCCGCCGCAGGGCGTCCCCGCCCGGCCGTACGACGAGCTGGCGGGCAAGACGGTGTTCTCGGCCAAGGAGCGCGTCGTCGAGCTGCTGCGCGAGTCCGGCGACCTGGACGGCGAGCCCCGCAAGATCACCCGGCCGGTGAAGTTCTACGAGAAGGGCAGCAAGCCCCTGGAGATCGTCACCACCCGGCAGTGGTACATCCGCAACGGCGGCCGTGACGAGGGCGTCCGCGCGGAGCTGCTCGCCCGCGGGCGCGAGCTGGAGTGGCATCCGGGCTACATGCGGGCCCGCTACGAGAACTGGGTCGAGGGCCTGAACGGCGACTGGCTGATCTCGCGGCAGCGGTTCTTCGGCGTGCCGATCCCCGTCTGGTACCGGCTGGACGAGTCCGGCGAGCCGGTGTACGACGACCCGATCGTGCCGGCCGAGGACGCGCTGCCGGTCGACCCGTCGTCCGACGTCCCGCCGGGCTTCACCGAGGACCAGCGTGGCCGGCCGGGCGGTTTCGCCGGCGACCCCGACGTGATGGACACCTGGGCCACCTCGTCGCTGACCCCGCAGATCGCGGGCGGCTGGGAGCGCGACGCCGACCTGTTCGCCCGGGTCTTCCCCTACGACCTGCGGCCGCAGGCGCACGACATCATCCGGACGTGGCTGTTCTCCACGGTCGTGCGCTCGCACCTGGAGCACGGCTCGCTGCCCTGGAAGGGCACCGCGTTGTCCGGGTGGATCCTCGACCCCGACCGCAAGAAGATGTCGAAGTCCAAGGGGAACGTCGTCACGCCGATCGACCTGCTGCGCGAGTACGGCTCCGACGCCGTCCGGTACTGGGCGGCGAGCGGGCGCCCCGGCACCGACACCGCGTTCGACACCGGCCAGATCAAGGTCGGCCGCCGCCTCGCCATCAAGATCCTCAACGCGTCGAAGTTCGTGCTCGGGCTCGGCGAGGCGGCCCCGGACGCACCGGTCACCGAGCCGCTGGACAAGGCGATGCTGGCGGCGCTGGCCGGGGTCG
>NZ_JBEZJP010000690.1:0-2500 GCF_040653175.1 Actinomadura sp. NPDC048032 | reverse complement strand
GCACGCTCCGAGGACCCCGGGTTCCGGCCGTCAGCCGGATGACGCCCCGGTCGACCGGCTGATCGGAGTCGATCCCGAAGCCGAGCAGAGGTGGGGCGTCTACGCGCGCAGCGTCCTGGCCTTCTCGGTCGTCGGCGTGCTGTTCCTCTACGGCTTCCAGCGGGTGCAGAACCACCTCCTTCTCAGCCTGGGGTTCGACCCGGTCAAGCCCGACCAGGCCTGGAACACCGCGGTCAGCTTCGTGACCAACACCAACTGGCAGTCGTACGCGGGCGAGTCGACGATGGGCCACCTGGTGCAGATGGCCGGGCTCGCGGTGCAGAACTTCGTCTCGGCGGCCGTGGGCATGGCCGTGGCCGTCGCGCTGGTGCGCGGATTCGCGCGCCGCAAGAGCGATCACCTCGGCAACTTCTGGGTCGACCTGACCCGAGGGTCGCTGCGGATCCTGCTCCCCATCGCCTTCGTCGGCGCCGTCGTCCTGGTGTCCGGCGGGCTGGTCCAGAACTTCTGGGACCCCGCGCACCACACGGTGGACACGGTCGCCGGGGGCGCCCAGACGCTGACGGGCGGCCCGGTGGCCTCCCAGGAAGTGATCAAGGAACTCGGGACGAACGGCGGCGGCTTCGCCAACGCCAACTCCGCGCACCCCTTCGAGAACGGCGCGGCGTGGACGAACTGGCTGGAGATCCTGCTGATCCTCCTCATCCCGTTCGCGCTGACCCGGACCTTCGGCCGCATGGTGGGCCAGCCGCGGCAGGGGTACGCGATCGCGGCGGTCATGGGTCTGCTCGCCCTGGTGAGCGTCTCGCTGACCATGATCTTCCAGGGCCTGCACCACGGGACGGTCCCGACCGCGGTCGGCGCGGCCACGGAGGGCACCGAGGCGCGCTTCGGGGTGCTGAACTCCGCGGTGTTCGCCGCGGCGACCACGCTGACGTCGACCGGCGCCGTGGACTCCTTCCACGACTCCTACACCGGCCTCGGCGGCATGATGACGCTGGTCAACATGATGCTGGGCGAGGTGGCGCCCGGCGGCGTCGGCTCGGGCCTGTACGGGATGCTGGTCCTCGCCGTGATCACGGTGTTCGTGGCGGGGCTGATGGTCGGCCGCACGCCCGAGTACCTGGGCAAGAGGATCGGTGCGCGGGAGATCAAGTTCGCCGCGCTGTACTTCCTGGTCACGCCCGCGCTCGTGCTCGCCGGGACCGCCGCGGCGATGGCGACCGGCAGCGGCCGCGCGGGCCTGCTGAACTCCGGCCCGCACGGGCTGACGGAGGTCCTGTACGCGTTCACCTCCGCGTCCAACAACAACGGCTCCGCGTTCGCGGGCCTCACGGTCAACACCGTCTGGTACGACACGGCGCTGGGGCTCTGCATGGCCCTCGGCCGGTTCCTGCCCATCGTCTTCGTGCTCGCCCTGGCCGGTTCGCTGGCCCGCCAGGGGCACACCCCCGAATCGGACGGCACCCTGCCCACGCACCGGCCCCAGTTCGTCGGGCTGGTCGCGGGCGTCACCGTCGTCCTCGTCGCGCTCACGTTCCTGCCCGCGCTCGCGCTCGGGCCGCTGGCAGAGGGAATCCACTGATGGCCACGACGCAGACCGCGCGGACGCCCGCGCAGTCGCCCGCCCCCGAACCCTCGGGCCGTGCCCGGGGCGCCCTGCTCGATCCGCGGCAGATGCTGCGGTCCCTGCCGGACGCGCTCCGGAAACTGGATCCCCGGACGCTGTGGCGGAACCCGGTGATGCTGATCGTCGAGATCGGCGCCGTGTGGTCCACGGTCCTGGCGGCCACCGATCCGACCTGGTTCGGCTGGCTGGTCGTCGCCTGGCTGTGGCTCACGGTGGTCTTCGCCAACCTGGCCGAGGCGGTGGCCGAGGGCCGCGGCAAGGCCCAGGCGGACACGCTCCGGCGGGCCCGGCGGGACATGACGGCCCGGCGCCTGGCCGGCTGGCGGCCCGGGGCGATGGACGTGCGCGAAGAGCCGGTCCCCGCGCCCGAGCTCGCGCAGGGCGACATCGTGGTCGTCGAGGCCGGGCAGACCATCCCCGCGGACGGCGACGTCGTGGACGGCATCGCCAGCGTGGACGAGTCGGCGATCACGGGGGAGTCGGCCCCGGTGATCCGGGAGTCGGGCGGCGACCGCAGCGCGGTGACCGGCGGCACCCGGGTGCTGTCGGACCGCATCGTGGTGCGGGTGACCCAGAAGCCCGGCGAGAGCTTCATCGACCGGATGATCGCGCTGGTGGAGGGGTCGAGCCGGCAGAGGACGCCGAACGAGATCGCGCTGAACATCCTGCTCGCCGCGCTGGCGGTCGTCTTCCTGCTCGCCACCGCGACGCTCCAGCCCCTGGCGATCTACTCCAAGGACACCAATCCCGGAGTGCCGGACTCGCCGGCCCTGGGCGCGGACGGGGTGACCGGGATCGTGCTGGTGTCGCTGCTGGTGTGCCTGATCCCGACGACGATCGGTGCGCTGCTGTCGGCGATCGGGATCGCGG
>NZ_JBEZJP010000689.1:0-2534 GCF_040653175.1 Actinomadura sp. NPDC048032 | reverse complement strand
GGCGTTGGCCGACCCGCCGAACTCGGACCGTCCGAAGGTCGCGCACCACGAGAAGCCGGTGCACGGCCGACCCGGTCGCGGCGGAGCGCGGGGACGTGGTCGGCGCCGTGCGCGGCGGGACGGCCAACCAGAAGATCAATGCCCCCGGCTCGTTCGCGCACCGCTACTACCGGGAGGACCTGCCGTTCGGGCTGCTGCCCTTCACCGCCCTCGCGGGGATCGCGGGCGTGCCCGTGCCGACCGCCGGGGCGCTGCTCACGCTGGGCGCGGCCGCGACCGGCGAGGACCCATCGGCCGAGGGCCTGAACGCCGCCCGGCTGGGACTGGCGGGCCTGGACGCGGACGGCGTCATGGCCGCCGTCGGAGCCTGAGAGGACGCATGGAACTGCCACAACGAGTGATCGCGGTCGTCGGCGGCGACGAGCGCGAACAGGAGATCGCCAGACTCGCCGCCGCCACCGGCGCGACGGTCCGGACCTACGGCTTCCCCCTGTCGGGGAGCCCGATCGCGGGCGTCGTCCCCACGGCGTCGGCGGCCGAGGCCATGGACGGCGCGGACTACGCGCTGTTCCCCATTCCGGGGATCGCCGCGGACGGCACCCTGTTCGCCCCCGCCTCCCCGGAGCCGATCCTGCCCGACGCCGGCCTGCTGGCCCGGCTCGCGCCCGGAGCGACGATCATCCTCGGCCGGTCCGACGAGCGGCTCCGCAAGGCCGCGGCCGAGCACGACGTCGCGCTGGTCGAGTACGAGCACGACACCGAGCTGATGCTGCTGCGCGGCCCCGCCATCGTGGAGGGCGCGCTGCAGATCGCCATCGCCGAGACCGACGTGACGATCCACGCCGCCGAGGTCGGCGTGGTGGGCCACGGCAACATCGGCCGCCTGCTCGCCCGCACCCTGGTCCTGCTCGGCGCACGGGTCCACCTGTTCGCCCGCAACCCGGTGCAGCGCGCCGACGCGCTCTGCGCGGGCTGCGTCCCCCACCCGCTGGACGAACTGCCCGGGCAGGCCGCCGGGCTGTCGATGCTGTTCTCGACCGTCCCCTCGCGGGTCGTCGACCGGCGGGTCCTGGAGGCGCTGCCCCCGGCGAGCCTGGTCATGGACCTGGCCGCGCCGCCCGGCGGCATCGACCTGGACGCCGCGCGGGGCCTCGGGCACCGGGCGGTGTGGGCGCGGGGGCTGGGCCGCCGCGCCCCCGTGACCGTCGGGGCCAGCCAGTGGTCCGGGATCGCCCGCCGG
The DNA here is from genome assembly GCF_040653175.1 of Actinomadura sp. NPDC048032. NCBI lineage: Bacteria > Bacillati > Actinomycetota > Actinomycetes > Streptosporangiales > Thermomonosporaceae > Actinomadura > Actinomadura sp. NPDC048032. The sequence continues at coordinate 1,294 of NZ_JBEZJP010000689.1, read as the reverse complement.
ATCGCCGAGATCGAGAAGGGGAAGTCATGAAGGCTGATCTCGTCCTGCGCGGTGGGCGCGTCGTCACCCACACCGGTGAGTTCCACGGCGGCGTGGCGGTGCGCGACGGGCGCATCGTCGCGGTCGGCGCCGACGGCGACCTCCCGGCCGGCGCCCGGGAGATCGACCTCGACGGGCGCGCCCTGCTGCCCGGCGTCGTCGACCCGCACTGCCACTTGGGCGTCGACTACGACTACGACGACGACATGCGCACCGAGACCGCCGCCGCCGCGAGCGGCGGCGTGACCACCGTGCTGCTGTTCGCGCGCAACCCCGACGGCGGTTACGTCGACTTCTACAAGGAGCGGCGAGCCCGCGGCGAGGCGCAGTCGACCATCGACTTCGGGTTCCACTGGGGGATCCAGCGCGAGGAGCACATCCCCGACATCCCGCGGGTCGCCGCCGAGACCGGCGTCCAGTCGTTCAAGTGCCACATGGGCTACGAGCCGGGCAACCCCATCGGCATCCGCTCCTCGACGGACGCATGGGTGTTCGGGGCCATGCGCGAGGCGGCCAGGCTGCCCCGGGGCGTGGTCTCCGTGCACTGCGAGAACACCGAGCTCGCGGCCATGCTGAAGGAGGAGATGAAGGCCACCGGGCGGCAGGACCTGGGCGCCTACACCGAGTCGCGCCCGGCGTTCGTCGAGGAGGAGGCCATCGTCCGGGTCATCAAGCTCGCCGAGCTGACCGGGTGCCCCCTCTACATCGTGCACACCTCCGTCGGCCGCGGCCCGCGGATCGCCGCCGAGGCGCGCGCCCGCGGTGTGGACGTGACCGTCGAGACCTGCCCGCACTACCTGACGCGGACCGCCTACGACGACGACCTGGACGCCCGCGCCAAGATCTCCCCGCCGCTGCGCGACCGGCACGAGCAGGACGGGCTGTGGCGCGCGCTGCTGGACGGAGCCGTCGGCACGATCGGCACCGACCACGTCCCGTTCCGCAAGAACGGCGGCGACCTGTGGTCGGAGAAGCCGGGCGTGGTCTCGTTCTCATGGGAACTGCCGCTGATGCTGCACCACGGGGTGCATGAGCGGGGCCTGCCGCTCAGCGACCTGGTGCGCATGAACTCCTACAACCCGGCCCGCCGGTTCGGCCTCCTCCCGCGCAAGGGCGTGATCCAGATCGGCGCGGACGCCGATCTGGTCGTCGTCGACCTGGATGTAGGTCACGCCCACGCGAGAGGTGTCGTAGAAGGTGCGCGACCAGTAGACGCGGGACGCGTCCGGCGCGATGGCGTAGGCGAGGAAGGTGC
>NZ_JBEZJP010000688.1:0-2537 GCF_040653175.1 Actinomadura sp. NPDC048032 | reverse complement strand
GCGCCCCCGGCGGGCCGGACGACGACCGCGGCGACCGCGTGCTCGGTGTCCTACCGCGTCGACGGGACGTGGCCCCGGGGCTTCCAGGCCACCGTCCGCATCACCAACCTCGGAGACGGCGCGATCGACGGCTGGACCCTCGGCTTCGCCTTCCCGGACGGCCAGTCGATCACCCAGCTGTGGAACGGCAGCAGGTCGCAGGACGGTACGTCCGTCACGGTGACGGCGGCGGAGTGGAACCGGTCGATCCCGCCGCACGGGACGGCCGAGTTCGGCTTCCTCGGGAGCCAGGACGGCGCCAACGGAACCCCCTCGCGATTCACCCTGAACGGCGCGCAGTGCCGTAACTGAGCAGTGTTCATTGCATTTATCTCCTCCTTCGGGCCTGGCGGCCCTCCATCGTCGACGAACGCGGCGATCGCTGGCATCGCTCCGTCTCGCCTGGCGGCTCGCTGCGCGATCAGGTTCTCGCTCCGCTCGGACCTGCCTTCGGACGCGATCGCCCTCAGCGCTATGGGAGCGCTCCCAGTTCGTCGGCGCAGGTCAGTGGGCTCGTAGCCGAATTGGTGTAGGTCGTCCTATTGTGTCGCGGCCGAGCGAGGGCTTAGCATCCCCGCAATCGAAGCGCTTCGACAGGCGCTCGGTCCCACCCCGGAGGAAGACCCATGATCAAGGCAGGCAGGAGCGCGGCGGTGCTCGCCGCCCTTGCCGCGGCGGCGCTGTCGCTCACCGCGTGCGGCGGCGACGACGGCGGCTCCGGCGGCAAGGAGCTGAAGCTCTGGCACTACGAGGCCCCGGACAGCGCCATGGGCAAGGCGTGGGACGAGGCGGTCAAGGAGTTCGAGGCCACCCACCCGGGCGTCAAGGTGAAGTTCGAGGAGAAGGGCTTCGAGCAGATCCAGAAGACCGCGCCCATGGTGCTCAACTCCAAGGACGCCCCCGACGTCATGGAGTACAACAAGGGCAACGCGACCGCCGGCCTGCTCTCCAAGCAGGGTCTGCTCACCGATCTCACCCCCGAGGTCACCAAGCGGGGCTGGGACAAGCTGATCAGCCCGAACGTCCAGGTCACCGCCAAGTACGACGCCAAGGGCACGATGGGCGGCGACAAATGGTACGGCGTTCCGGACTATGCGGAGTACGTGCAGGTCTACTACAACAAGGACCTGTTCAAGAAGAACGACGTCGAGATCCCGAGGACGTTCGCCGAGCTGACCGCCGCGATGGACGAGTTCGTCGCGAAGGGCGTCACGCCGATGACCAATGCGGGCGCCGAGTACATGGCGCACCAGTTCGTCTACCAGCTCGCCCTGGACAAGGCCGACCGCGCCTGGGTGGACGCCTTCCAGCGCTACACCGGCAAGACGAACTTCAACGACGCCGCCTGGACCTACGGGGCGACCACCTTCGCCGACTGGGTGAAGAAGGGCTACATCGCCAAGAACTCCGTCAGCCTCAAGGCGGAGGACGCGGGCGTCGCGTTCATGAGCGGCAAGTTCCCCATGATGTTCTCCGGGAGCTGGTGGTTCGGCCGGGTCGCCGCTGAGGCGAAGTTCGACTGGGAGACCGCCGTCTGGCCCGGCGCCAAGATGACGCTCGGCTCGGGCGGCAACCTCTGGGTCGTCCCCAAGGGGTCGGAGAACAAGCAGCTCGCCTACGACTTCATCGACATCACGATGAAGAAGCAGGCGCAGACCACCCTCGGCAACGCGGGCGGCGTGCCGGTCGCGGCGGACCCGGCCGCCATCACCGACGCCAAGGCCAAGAAGCTCATCGCCGACTTCGACGGGCTGTCCCGCTCCGACGGGCTCGCCTACTACCCGGACTGGCCGGTCGCCGGCTTCTACGACGCCTGGGTGGCGCAGACGCAGAAGCTCATGAACGGCGCGGCGCCGGGCGAGGTCCTCGGCGGCATCCAGAAGACCTACGACGGCGGCCTGCCGAAGTGACGACGCCAGGCCGCGGCCGGTCGCGGGAGCAGTGGGGCTACGTGCCCTACCTGCTCCCCGGCCTGCTCCTGTTCACCGCCGTCATCGGGGTGCCGTTCCTGATGAACATCGGGACGAGCTTCACCGAGTGGACGGGCGTCGGCACCCCGGAGTGGATCGGGCTCGGCAACTACCGCGAGCTCGTGAAGGACGGGGAGTTCTGGGCCTCGTTCCGGCACAACGTCCTGATCATCGTCGGGATGGCGATCGTCCCGACGATGATCGGCCTGGTGCTGGCCGCGGCCCTGACCGACCTGGTCGACCGGCACTTCGGGCCGCGCACCGCGAGCGTCCTGCGCGCCTGCGTCTACCTGCCGCAGGTGCTGCCGGTCGTCATCGCGGGCGTGGTGTGGAGCTGGCTGCTGGCCCCGGAGAACGGCGCGGTCAACGCGCTCCTGGACGCCGTGGGCCTCGGCTCCCTCGCGCACGACTGGCTCGGCGACCCGGCCACCGCCCTGTGGAGCGTCGTCGGCGTCATGGTCTGGATGCAGATCGGCTTCCCGCTGGTGATCTTCATGTCGGGTCTGCAGCGGGTGGACCCCTCGCTGT
>NZ_JBEZJP010000687.1:0-2547 GCF_040653175.1 Actinomadura sp. NPDC048032 | reverse complement strand
CGACCCGGGCGCGTTCGACGCGCTGGCGATGGCGGTCAAGGAGCTGGACGAGAGCCGCGGCACCGGGGGCAACTACGCGTTCTACCTGTCGATCCCCCCGAAGTTCTTCCCGCAGGTCGTCGAGCAGCTGCAGCGCAGCGGCCTCGCCGACCGCAAGGAGGGCTCCTGGCGCCGGGTCGTCATCGAGAAGCCCTTCGGCCGCGACCTGAAGACCGCGGTGGAGCTGAACGACACCGTGCACCGCGTGTTCCCCGAGGAGGCGATCTTCCGGATCGACCACTACCTCGGCAAGGAGACGGTGCAGAACATCCTGGCCCTGCGGTTCGCCAACACGATGTTCGAGCCGATCTGGAACCGCTCCTTCGTCGACCACGTGCAGATCACGATGGCCGAGGACATCGGGATCGGCGGCCGGGCCGGGTACTACGACGGCATCGGCGCCGCCCGCGACGTCATCCAGAACCACCTGCTCCAGCTGCTGGCGCTCACCGCGATGGAGGAGCCGACCTCGTTCAGCGCCGACGCCGTCCGCGCCGAGAAGGCCAAGATCCTTTCCGCGGTGCGGGTGCGGGGCGACCTGGCCCAGTCGACGGCGCGCGGGCAGTATGCGGCGGGCTGGCAGGGCGGCGTGAGCGTCCGGGGGTACCTGGAGGAGGAGGGCATCCCCGCCGACTCGCGCACCGAGACCTACGCGGCGGTCAAGCTGGAGATCGACAACCGCCGCTGGGCGGGCGTCCCGTTCTACCTGCGCACCGGCAAGCGGCTGAGCCGCCGGGTCACGGAGGTGGCGATGGTGTTCCAGCAGGCGCCGCACCTGCCGTTCTCGCACACCGACACCGAGGAGCTCGGGCAGAACGCCCTGGTGATGCGGGTGCAGCCCGACGAGGGCATCACGGTCCGGTTCGGCTCGAAGGTGCCCGGCACCTCGATGGAGATCCGCGACGTCAACATGGACTTCGCCTACGGCGAGTCCTTCACCGAGGCCTCGCCCGAGGCCTACGAGCGGCTGCTGCTCGACGTGCTGATCGGCGACCCGCCGCTGTTCCCCCGGCAGGAGGAGGTCGAGCTGTCCTGGAAGATCCTCGACCCCATCGAGGAGTACTGGGCCAGCCGGGGCGGCCTCGACCAGTACAAGGCCGGCGGCTACGGGCCCGACAGCGCCGACGAGCTGATGGCGCGGGACGGCCGAACCTGGAGGCGGCTCTAGATGAACATCGATCTGACCGGCACGACGACCCGCAAGATCCAGGACGCGCTGACGCAGTCCCGGCATCTGATGGGCGGCCCGGCCGTCGGCATGGTGCTCACACTGATCATCGTGACGGACGAGTCGGCGCAGTACGACGCGGTGCGCGCCGCGACCGAGGCGGCGCGCGAGCACCCCTGCCGGGTGCTGACCGTCATCTCCCGCGACCCGCGGGGCAACTCCTCGCGGCTCGACGCGGAGATCCGGATGGGCGAGACCGGCCCCGGCGAGACGGTGCTGCTGCGCATGTACGGGCCGCTCGCCGAGCACGCCGACTCCGTCGTCGTGCCGCTGCTGATGCCCGACACCCCGGTGGTGACGTGGTGGCCCGGCGGCAAGGTGCCGAAGGTGCCCGCCAAGGACCCGCTGGGCCGGCTGGCGCAGCGCCGGGTGACCGACGCCTACGCGGCCCGCGACCGGCTCGGCACCCTGGCCCAGCTCGCCGAGGGCTACCGGCCGGGCGACACCGACTTCACCTGGACGCGGCTGACCTCCTGGCGGTCGCTGCTGGCGGCCGCGCTCGACCAGGAGCACGACGAGATCACCTCGGGCGAGGTGATGGCCGAACCGGACTCCCCGAGCGCGGAGCTGCTGGCGGCGTGGCTGTCGGTCCGGCTCGGCGTCCCGGTGGACCGGACGGTCTCCGAGGGCCCCGGCATCACCGGCGTCCGGCTGGTGACGACGGGCGGCGACCTGGTCATCGACCGCCCGGACGGGCGGGTCGCGACGCTGTGCCGCCCCGGCCTCGACGAAGGCGATGAGCTGCGCGGCCGCCTCGTCCGGGGCGGTGTCCTGGCCCCAGGTCATGGTGCCGAGTCCCAGCCGGGACACCAGCAGCCCGCTCCGCCCGAGGTGACGCTCCTTCATAGGCGGCCAATCTAGCGGTCCGGGCGAGCGGCGCGGAAAGCGAGCGGCCGCCCCGGCCGGGCGGGTCCGCGGCGCGAAGATCCTGGTGAGGATCTATTGCGGCGGGGCACCGCCGGGTTAGAGTTCGCAGCCATGGCGCCACCCCCGTTCTCGATGTACTCGCCGAAGACGCCGGAGGGCGACGGCGGGCCGGACGTGGCGCCGGTGTTCGGCGCCGGCGCCGGCGACGACCCCGGCTACCTCGCCTCGCTGCGAGGCGGCACCGAGCTCGGCCGGATGCGCCTGATGATGCTGGCGCTGCTGGCCGCCCCCGTCCTGATCCTGGCGATCGTGCCGCTGATCGTCGAGGACGGCCCCGGGGACGGGCCGTCGTGGATCTACCTGCCGCTCGCGGCCGCCGCGCTGCCGGCCCTGCTCGCCGGGCCCCGCGCTCC
>NZ_JBEZJP010000686.1:0-2548 GCF_040653175.1 Actinomadura sp. NPDC048032 | reverse complement strand
TTCGCGCGCCGATCTGTACGTCCTGCGGCCGACCGGCAAGAGCCTGCCGGCCGCCGGGGCCCGCGCCGACCGGTTCGCCACCGCCATCTACACCCGCGGGGGCCTTACGGCGTCCCGGCACAACCCGCGCCGTCCCTCTCACCACCCTCGTGCGTCCCTCACGTTCCGGCCACATTCGGCAATGGATCTCGACAAACGCCGCCGCGCGGGCGCATCGTGAGCCCCGCTAGTCGATCTCTCTGAGAGAGGACCCCTGATGGCGCGTGACCCCCGGTTCATCCGGTCCCGGGCGATCCCCGGCCGGATGCTTCCGCTCGCCGTCGCCGCGGTGAGCGTCGTCGCGCTCGCGCTCGCGCCCGCCGCCTCCGCGGACGGGCAGGGCCAGTACGGGCGCTTCACCCCCGGCGCCCCCGGCGTCGGCGACTCCTACTTCCCGCTGGAGGGCAACGGCGGCTACGACGTCCGCCACTACTCGCTGGACCTGCGCTACGACCCCGACTACGACCAGCTCGACGGCACCGTGACCGTGACCGCGCGCGCCACCCAGAACCTGTCGCGGTTCGACCTCGACCTGTCCGGGATGGACGTCGACAAGGTCTGGGTCGACCGCGGCCAGGCCCGCTACCAGCGGCGCGGCCAGGAGCTGGTCATCACGCCCCGGCACGGGCTGCGCAAGGGCCGGACCTTCACCGCGGTCATCAGGTACGGCGGCGTGCCGCAGACCATCGTGGGCTCGCCGATCGTCTTCGGGTCCCCCTACGGCTTCCTGCACACCCCCGACGGCGCGTTCGTCGGCGGCGAGCCGAACGGCGCCAGCACCTGGTTCCCCGTCAACGACCACCCGAGCGACAAGGCCACCTACGACTACACGATCACGGTGCCGAAGGGCCTGACGGCCGTCGCCAACGGCCGCCCGGCGGGGCACCGCTCCGCCGTCGCGGGCTTCAGCCGCCGCGTGTCCAAGACCCCCGCCGAGGTCTTCAAGTGGCGCGAGGACAGCCCGATGGCCAGCTACCTCACCACGATCGACATCGGCAGGTGGGACGTGAAGCAGGGCCGGACGCCGCGCGGCGTCCCCAACTACACGGCCGTCGACCCCGAGCTGCTCGCCGCCCAGCCGGACGCGGTGAGCTTCTTCTACGACACCACCAGCGAGGTCACCGACCTCTGGTCCAAGACGTTCGGGGAGTACGCGTTCGGCAGCACCGGCGCGATCGCCGACGACGCCCGCTTCAACGGCCAGCCGCTCGGGTTCTCCCTGGAGACGCAGAGCAAGCCCGTGTACTCGGCCGTGCGGAGCACCGGCACGATCGCGCACGAGCTGGCGCACCAGTGGTACGGCGACGCGGTCTCGCCCGCGCGGTGGAAGGACGTCTGGCTGAACGAGAGCTTCGCCACCTGGGCCGCGTGGTACTACACCGAGGTGCACGGCGGCCGTTCCGTGCACGACGCGGCCCGCGCCACCTACGCCGCCCGCCCGTTCCCCGACGCGGCGGGACGCCCGTACTGGTCGGTGCTGACCGCCGACCCGCAGCGCGACACCATGTTCAACGACCGCGTGTACAGCGGCGGCGGAATGATGCTGCAGTTCCTCCGGGAGAAGATCGGTGACGACAGGTTCTTCACCCTGCTCCGGACGTGGTACGCGCAGCACAAGTACGGCAACGCCAGGACCGAGCAGTTCACGGCGCTGGCGCAGCGGGTCGCCGGGCAGGACCTGAGCGGGTTCTTCAAGGACTGGCTCTACTCCCCCGTCAAGCCCGAGATCCCGCAGGGCTGAGCTCGTCCCGCACGTGGACCGGCCCCCGGCGCGACCCGCCGGGGGCCCGTCTATGTGCGAAAGTACGTGGTCGCGGGTGGGGCGCCCGTCTAGGCTTCCGGCAAGTGGGCGTCCTTCCGTGGGTGTGGTGGTACGGGTTCCGCCGTCACACCGCCTATCCGCTCGGGTCCCTGACCGAGTCGCTCACCAACATGATGTTCGGCTTCCTGCGCGCCTACGTTCTGCTGGCGCTGTGGGAGGTCCGGCCGTCGCTCGGCGGGTACACGGCCGCCGACGCCGTGACCTTCTGCTTCGTCACCCAGGCGCTGATCGGGCCGGTGCAGATCTTCGGCGGGATGGAGCTGACCGAGCGCATCCGCAACGGCGACGTCGCGATCGACCTGCACCGCCCCGCCGGGCTGCAGAGCTGGTGGCTGGCCCACGACCTCGGCCGCGCCGCGAGCTCGCTGGTGCTGCGCTCGGGACCGCCGCTGCTGGCGGGCGCCCTGGCGTTCCCGTTCCGGTGGCCGGGTCCGGCGCACCTGGCCGCGTTCGCGGTGGCGCTGGTCCTGGCGACGGTGGTGAGCTTCGGGCTGCGCTACCTGGTGGCGATGGGGATGTTCTGGCTGCACGACGACCGGGGCCTGAGCGCCGTCACGCTCGTGATGTCGCTGTTCTTCTCCGGGATGATCCTGCCGCTCGTCGTGTTCCCCGGGCGGCTCGGCCGGACCGCCGAGCTCCTGCCGTGGGCGGCGCAGATCCAGGTGCCGGCGGACGTGTTCCTCGGCC
>NZ_JBEZJP010000685.1:0-2548 GCF_040653175.1 Actinomadura sp. NPDC048032 | reverse complement strand
CTGGGAACCACACAGGGACGCGAACATCTCTCGCAGCGACTCACTCTGAACGTTCAGTGTGTTCAAGCCACTCGGCCTATTAGTACCGGTCGACTCCACACGTTACCGCGCTTCCATCTCCGGCCTATCAACCCGGTCGTCTACCGGGGGCCTTACACCCACAAAGGGGTGGGAGAACTCATCTCGAGGAAGGCTTCCCGCTTAGATGCTTTCAGCGGTTATCCCGACCGAACGTAGCCAACCAGCCGTGCCCCTGGCGGGACAACTGGCACACCAGAGGTTCGTCCGTCCCGGTCCTCTCGTACTAGGGACAGACCCTCACAATTCTCCTACGCGCACAGCGGATAGGGACCGAACTGTCTCGCGACGTTCTAAACCCAGCTCGCGTGCCGCTTTAATGGGCGAACAGCCCAACCCTTGGGACCTACTCCAGCCCCAGGATGCGACGAGCCGACATCGAGGTGCCAAACCATCCCGTCGATATGGACTCTTGGGGAAGATCAGCCTGTTATCCCCGGGGTACCTTTTAGCCGTTGAGCGACACCACTTCCACACGTAGGTGCCGGATCACTAGGCCCTGCTTTCGCACCTGCTCGACACGTCCGTCTCACAGTCAAGCTCCCTTGTGCCCTTGCACTCGCCACCTGATTGCCAACCAGGCTGAGGGAACCTTTGGGCGCCTCCGTTACATTTTGGGAGGCAACCGCCCCAGTTAAACTACCCACCAGGCACTGTCCCCCACCCGGATACACGGGTGCGGGTTAGACGCTCAAAACGACCAGAGTGGTATTTCACCAATGACTCCACCCAAACTGGCGTCTGGGCTTCACAGTCTCCCACCTATCCTACACAAGACGCTCCAAGCGCCAATGCCAAGCTATAGTGAAGGTCCCGGGGTCTTTCCGTCCTGCTGCGCGAAACGAGCATCTTTACTCGTACTGCAATTTCGCCGGGCCTGTGGTTGAGACAGCGGGGAAGTCGTTACGCCATTCGTGCAGGTCGGAACTTACCCGACAAGGAATTTCGCTACCTTAGGATGGTTATAGTTACCACCGCCGTTTACCGGCGCTTAGATTCTCAGCTTCGAAGGAACAAGTCCCCCTAACCGGTCCTCTTAACGTTCCGGCACCGGGCAGGCGTCAGTCCGTATACAGCGTCTTACGACTTCGCACGGACCTGTGTTTTTAGTAAACAGTCGCTTCCCCCTGGCCTCTGCGACCCCACCCAGCTCAGACAGAAAATGCCATCACCAGGCAAGGTCCCCCTTCTCCCAAAGTTACGGGGGCAATTTGCCGAGTTCCTTAACCACAGTTCACCCGATCGCCTTGGTATTCTCTACCTGACCACCTGAGTCGGTTTGGGGTACGGGCCGCCGGTACACTCGCTAGAGGCTTTTCTCGGCAGCATGGGATCACTCACTTCACCTAAAACGGCTCGGCATCAGCTCTCAGGATACGTGAGAGACGGATTTACCTATCTCTCTCCCTACAGCCTTACCCCGGGACAACCATCGCCCGGGCTGAGCTACCCTCCTGCGTCACCCCATCACTCACCTACTACCCCCTCGGGTCCCACGCTCCCCGTCCAACAGGCCCGAAGGCCCAAAGAACGGTTCGGGTGGTCAGCATCAGAGGATTCAGCGTTGGCGCATACCAGCGGGTACGGGAATATCAACCCGTTGTCCATCGACTACGCCTGTCGGCCTCGCCTTAGGTCCCGACTTACCCTGGGCGGATTAGCCTGCCCCAGGAACCCTTGGTCATCCGGCGCACACGTTTCTCACGTGTGATTCGCTACTCATGCCTGCATTCTCACTCCCGTACCCTCCACCCCTGGGTCACCCCGAGGCTTCACCGGATACAGGACGCTCCCCTACCCATCAACACCACAAGGTGTCAATGCCACGGCTTCGGCGGTGTGCTTGAGCCCCGCTACATTGTCGGCGCGGAATCACTTGACCAGTGAGCTATTACGCACTCTTTCAAGGGTGGCTGCTTCTAAGCCAACCTCCTGGTTGTCAGAGCAACTCCACATCCTTTCCCACTTAGCACACGCTTAGGGGCCTTAGCCGATGATCTGGGCTGTTTCCCTCTCGACTACGAAGCTTATCCCCCGCAGTCTCACTGCCGCGCTCTCACTTACCGGCATTCGGAGTTTGGCTGACGTCAGTAACCTGGTAGGGCCCATCAGCCATCCAGTAGCTCTACCTCCGGCAAGAAACACGCGACGCTGCACCTAAATGCATTTCGGGGAGAACCAGCTATCACGGAGTTTGATTGGCCTTTCACCCCTAACCACAGGTCATCCCCCAGGTTTTCAACCCTGGTGGGTTCGGGCCTCCACACCGTCTTACCGGCGCTTCACCCTGCCCATGGCTAGATCACTCCGCTTCGGGTCTACAGCATGCGACTAAAAACGCCCTATTCAGACTCGCTTTCGCTACGGCTACCCGACACCGGTTAACCTCGCCACACACCATAACTCGCAGGCTCATTCTTCAAAAGGCACGCCATCACCAACAGAAACCCCGAAAGGTAACTGAGGAGGC
>NZ_JBEZJP010000684.1:0-2561 GCF_040653175.1 Actinomadura sp. NPDC048032 | reverse complement strand
GTCGCCTCCCGGCCCGCTGCCGCCGTGCCCGCGGGGCGGCCCCGCCGGCCACCGCCGGGCCCGCCCCACCGGCCTTGACATTGACGGCGGTGTCAAGGAGTACCGTCGCCCGTGAAGGCGAGGAGGGCCGATGCGGATCGGGGAACTGGCCGCCCGCGCGGGCGTGAGCACCCGCATGCTGCGCTACTACGAGCAGCAGGGGCTGCTGCCGGCGCGGCGCGCGCCCAACGGCTACCGCGAGTACGAGGAGTCCGACCTGCGGCTCGTCGCGCAGATCCGCGCGCTGCTGGAGACGGGCTTCACGCTGGACGACACGCGCCCGTTCGTCGACTGCCTGCGCGCGGGCCACGCCGATGGCGCGGCCTGCCCGGAGTCGGTCGCCGTCTACCGGCGCGGGCTCGCCGCGATCGACGCGGAGATCCGCGCGCTCCTCCGGCGCCGCGCCGAGGTGGCGGAGCGGCTCGCCCGAGCCTGCCCCGGCTGCGCGCCGGGCCCGGCCGACGCGCGCCCGGCGCCGGGTCAGGAGGTCCAGGCGGTGCCGGTCAGGCGCTCGTAGACCTCGACGTAGCGGGCGCGGGTGGCCTCCACGACCTCGTCGGGGATGGCGGGGCCGGGCGGGGTGCGGTCCCAGTCGAGCGTGCTGCTCCAGTCGCGCACGAACTGCTTGTCGAGGGAGTGCTGCGGACGGCCGGGCACCCACTGGTCGGCGGGCCAGAAGCGGGACGAGTCGGGCGTGAGCACCTCGTCGCCGAGGACGAGGGAGCCGTCGGCGGCGCGGCCGAACTCCAGCTTGGTGTCGGCGATGATGATGCCGCGCTCGGCGGCGAGGGCCGCGCCGCGCCGGTAGATCGCCAGGGTGACGTCCTTGAGGCGGGCGGCGGTGTCGTCGCCGATCTCGCGGACCACGTCGTCGTAGGTGATGAACTCGTCGTGGCCCTCGGCGGCCTTGGTGGTCGGCGTGAAGATCGGCTCAGGCAGCCGGTCCGCCTCGACCAGGCCGTCGGGCAGGGAGACGCCCGACACCGTGCCCGACTTCTGGTACTCCTTCAGGCCGAGCCCGGCGAGGTGCCCGCGCGCGATCCACTCGACGGGGAGCATGTCGAGGCGGCGGCAGCGGATGGCGCGCCCGGCCCACTCCTCGGGGACGTCGGTGGCCGAGACGACATGGTTCGGGATGATGTCGGCGAGCCGCTCGAACCACCAGAGGGACAGCTGCGTGAGGATCTTCCCCTTGTCCGGGACCGGGGTCGGCAGGACGACGTCGTAGACGCTCACCCGGTCCGACGCGACGAGGATCAGCTCGTCGCCGTCCGCGTAGACGTCCCTGACCTTGCCCGAGTGGACCAACTCCATGACGCTCCCCATCTAGCCGCCGTGCCGGTAGGAGTCTTCCACAGCGCCGCCCCGCCACCTGCGGCGGCTCCGCCTCGCCGGGCCCGTCCCGTCAGTCCTCGACGAACACCCGCACGCTGCGCTCGTCACGCACACGTCGGCGCCGGCGTCCATGGCCCAGGTCGGCAGGTCCTCGTGGAACGGCAGGTGCGCGCCCCACGCCTCGTCCACGATGAGGGGCTTGCCGTGCTCGTGGCAGAACCACTCGGAAGCCCCCGTCCTGGACGCCCTCGCCGCCTAGCACCGCGAGCAGCAGCTCCCCTGCACCCCGGCCGGCCACAAGCAGGGCCGCGGCGCCGACCCGCGCGCCCGCGAGGCGCTGGGCGACGCGGTCCTTCCGCTCCGACGTCCTCGCCATCTCCCGCCTCGGCGACCGGGAGTCGAACCACAAGGTGCTGGAAGTGTTCCCGGTGCCCCGGGGAGATAGATCCGGCCGTAGTAATACAAGTTTGGACGAATGGGGCAGCGGACTCCGGGTAAGGCGGGCGTGAACGCCTACAGGGAGTTTTGCTTATGAACAACCGCGTATCGCCCGAGGTGGAGCTGGCGTGGGAGGACTTCCACCGGCTCGTGAACATGACCTCCGACGAACTGCGCACCTGGTTGCTCACGGACGCGTCCGGCGAGGAGGCGTTCCCGGCCGACGGCCCCGGCCCCGGGGTGTCGGAGCTGGGCGCCCGCGTGGTGGACGTGTTGCGCAAGCGGAAGGTCGACCTGACCGAAAGCGACGGGGAGGTGATGCAGGAGGTCGTCGACTACGTGGAGGACCGCCTGGAGCACCGACCGCCGAACGCGGAACGGGACGAGGAGTGGCGCCACGCGCTGATGAGCGTGGGGCACGACCCGCTGCGTCCCGAACCGTCCAGCGCTTAGGAGGCGAGCACATGCCGAACCCGCAGCAGCCCGAGATCCGGCGGTCCGGGAGGACCGCGGTGACGGACGAACCGGCGCCCGAGGCCACCGACCCGAAGTCGACGAGGGCCAAGGGCCACGCGCACGGTACCGACAAGGGGGACAGGGGCGGCGGCAAGGGCGGCGGAACGCCGCCGGACCAGAAGCCGCCGCACCCCGCCTAGCAGCAGGCCGGAGGCCGCCCCGGAGGGGCCTGGTCGTCGAGGACCCCGAGCCGCGGTCCAAGGTCGGCATGGTCGTCGGCTCCCGGATGGCGG
>NZ_JBEZJP010000683.1:0-2592 GCF_040653175.1 Actinomadura sp. NPDC048032 | reverse complement strand
GCGCGCGTCCGGGCGGGGGGCCGCGGGGGCGGGCCCCCCCGGGCCGGGCGCCTCCGAGAGGGGCGCCGCGCCTCAGTCGCAGGTGAAGTCCCGCGCGGGAAGGCGGCCGGTCAGCAGGTAGCCGTTGACCGTGTCCATGACGCAGGCGTTCGGGTAGCCGCGCTGGTAGGGCGCGTGGACGTCGGCGTCCAGCGTGACCATCCGCGATCCGCGCAGCAGCCCGTGCAGGGCCTGGTTGCTCGCGTAGATCGTGCGGGTGTCGCCGGTCGCGGCCACCATCAGCGCGGGCAGCCGCCCGCCGACCTCGGTTGGCCGCTCCGCGGGCCGCACGGGCCAGAACGCGCACGGGTTGACGTCGCGGGTCAGGGGCGCGAACAGCGGGCTGGCCGCCCGGTTCCGCTCGATGTCGCGCCGGTAGGACTCCGGATCGCGCGACGCCGCCGCGTCCCCGCAGATGATGGCGGTCTGCCCGCTCCCGTACACCGATTCGGCGCCGGTGAGCAGGAACCCGAGTTCCTCGTCCAGTTCCTTGGTCGGCTGGACGCTCTCCCCCGCCGCGGCCTTGACGAAGACGCGCAGCGACTCCGCCAGCGTGGCCCTGGCCTGGTCCTCGTCGGTGCCGAGATCGTTGAACAGCACGACCGGCAGCACGGTGTCGTCCACGCGGTACGGGCCGACGGCGAGGGGCTTGCCGCCGGCCGCCCTGACGAGCCCGCGCACGGTGCCGAGGACTTCGTCGCGGGTGCCGCCGAGGCCGTAGGCCGCGTCGCGCTTCGCCGCCCACGCCGCCCACGCGGCGAGCGCGTGGTCGTTGGCGCCCTCGGTGCCGGCCAGCAGGCGCGGGCCGAAGCCGGCCGGGTCGACCGAGCTGTCGAGGACGACGCGGTCGAGGCGGCCGGGGAACATCGTCGCGTACACCGACCCGAGGTAGGTGCCGTAGGACGCGCCGTTGTATGAGACCTTCCGCTCGCCGAGCGCCCCCCGGACGATGTCCATGTCGCGGGCGATGTTGCGCGTGCTGATGTGCGGCAGGACGCCGGCGTCGGTCCGCGCGCAGCGGTCGGCGAGGTCCTTGGCGAACGCCGCGGACCGGTCGAAGGAGCGGCGGCTCTCCCCCGCCGACCGGATCCACGTCCCGGCGGGCCAGTGGCAGTCGACCGCGGCGCTGCGGCCGAGCGAGCGCGGGTCCATCCCCACCAGGTCGTACCGAGGACCGGCCTTCCCCATGAGGGAGCGCATGTAGGGAGGCATGTCGAGGGCGGGGCCCGGGCCTCCGCCGTTGAGGATCATCGTGCCGATGCGGTGGGCGCGGTCGGACGCCTTCAGGCGGGAGATCGCCACGGTGATGGTGCGGCCCTCGGGACGGCGGTAGTCGAGCGGGACGGTGACGTCCGCGCACCGGGCGCCCGCCTTGTCGAGCTCCTTGCCGACCTCGTCACCGGCGTCGAGGGTGCACTTCTTCCAGTCCAGCCGCTGGTCGTAGAAGCGGGCGAGACCGCCCTTCCCGGTCGTGGCCGCTGCTGGAGCGGCGACCGGCGCACCGGTCGGTGCGGCGGCCGGTGCGGCTGCCCCGTCGCAGAAGGCCGTCTCGACGAGCCTCATCTGGTCGTCGAACGCCTCCTGGGTGGACGGGTTCTCGTTGAGGGCGACCGTCACGCGGCGCCCGGACGGCGCGACGCCCGAGACGGTGACGTAGCTTTCGAGGCCGCCGGCGTGCCCCCACCAGGCGCCGCCGCAGCGCAGCGGTGTTCCGATGAGGCCGAGGCCGTAGGCCGCGCCGTCCCAGACGCGGTCGGGGTCGGCGGGGACCGTCTGCCGCATCTGGGCGAGCATCTCGGAGGGCAGCAGGCGGCCGCCCATCAGCGCGCCGAAGAAGGCGTTCAGGTCGCGGGGGCTGGATATCAGCGCGCCCCCGGCCCAGGCCACCGTCGTGTTCATCTCGGTGAAGTCGCTCCACCGGACGGTCCCGTCGCGCTCCTCGCGCAGGTAGCCGCGCGCGTGCGCCCCCCTGATCCGGGTCTGGTCGCCCGGCCAGTAAGTGTCGCGCAACCGCAGCGGCCGGATGATCCGGCGCTGGACCTCGTCCTCCAGGCTGTGCCCGCTCGCCTTCTCCGCGATGAGGCCCGCGATGACGTAGTTGGTGGTCGAGTAGTGCCAGCCGGACCCCGGCGGCGGGAGCGTCAGCGCCCGGTCGACCAGTTCTCCGGGCTCGAAGTGCCGGAAGCGGTACCCGTCCGAGTCCGGGAAGGTGTCCATGTGGTCGGGCAGGCCGCTGGTGTGCCGCAGCAGGCTCCGCACGGTGATCTTCCGGCCGTCGTAGCCGCCCCGGTCGAGCAGACCGGGCAGGTAGCGCTCGACCGGGGCGTCCAGCGAGATCCGGCCCTCCCGCGCCAGCTGGAGCACGGTGACGGCCGTGAACGTCTTGGTGACGCTGGCGATCCGTACGCGCAGGTCCGCGCTCATCGGCCTCCCCGTGCGGCGGTCGGCCACCCCGCTGCCGGCCTTCCACGTCCCGCACGCGGGATCGTCGACGCGCACGGCGGCAGGGGGACGACGGCATGACGGCGGCGGCGACATGACGGCGACGGCGAC
>NZ_JBEZJP010000682.1:0-2596 GCF_040653175.1 Actinomadura sp. NPDC048032 | reverse complement strand
GGGCGGGCAGCCAGGCGGCGCGGGCGACCAGCCCGGCGGCACGGGCGGGCCGCCGTCCTAGACCGGCCCGATCACACCGCGGTTCAGGGGCGGGTCGAGCAGCCCGGCGCGGACGCGGCGGGCTGGGCCGGGCGCCCGATCGACGGCATGCCCAGCGACACGCCGCCGGCCCCGCCACCTCCGCCCTGCCGCGCCTCCCACGCGTCGCCCGCGCGCGTCCGGCGGACGCCCAGCGCGGGCTTGTCGGCGACCAGGTGGTGCGGCGCGGCGTAGGTGATCTCGACGGTGACCACGTCGCCGGGGCGGACCGGCTCCTCCGGCACGCCGAAGTGGACGAGCCGGTTGTCGGGCGCCCGCCCGGAGAGCCGGCGCGTCGCCTCGTCCTTGCGGCCCTCGCCCTCGGCGACCAGGACCTCCAGGGTCCGGCCGAGCTGCTTGCGGTTCTCCGCCCAGGAGATCTCCTCCTGCAGCGCGACGAGCCGCTCGTAGCGCTCCTGGACGACCTGCTTCGGCAGCTGGCCGTCCATGGTCGCCGCCGGGGTGCCGGGGCGCTTGGAGTACTGGAACGTGAACGCCGACGAGAACCGGGCCTCCCGCACCACGTGCAGGGTCTCCTCGAAGTCGGCCTCGGTCTCGCCGGGGAAGCCGACGATGATGTCGGTGGTGATCGCCGCGTCCGGGATCGCGGCCCGGACCTTCTCGATGATGCCGAGGTAGCGCGCCTGCCGGTACGACCGGCGCATCGCGCGCAGCACCGCGTCCGAACCGGACTGCAGCGGCATGTGCAGGGACGGCATCACGTTCGGCGTCTCCGCCATCGCGGCGATCACGTCGTCGGTGAAGTCCTTGGGGTGCGGGGAGGTGAACCGGACCCGCTCCAGGCCCTCGACGCCGCCGCAGGCCCGAAGCAGCCCCGCGAACGCCGACTGCCCGCCCCCGGTCATCGCGCGGACCTCGTCGGGCGCGCCGGCCAGGGCGCCGAAGCCCGAACCGTAGGCGTTGACGTTCTGGCCCAGCAGCGTGATCTCCAGGGCGCCCTCGGCGACCAGCGCCTCGACCTCGGCGAGGATCTCCCCCGGCCGGCGGTCGCGCTCCTTGCCGCGCAGGGACGGGACGATGCAGAACGTGCAGGTGTTGTTGCACCCCACGGAGATCGACACCCAGGCGGCGTAGGGGGACTCGCGGCGCGTCGGCAGCGTCGAGGGGAAGGTCACCAGCGACTCTTCGATCTCGACCTGCGCCTCGTCCCGCACCCGCGCGCGTTCGAGCAGCGCGGGCAGCGACCCGATGTTGTGCGTGCCGAACACCACGTCCACCCAGGGGGCGCGCTTGACGATGGTGTCGCGGTCCTTCTGGGCCAGGCAGCCTCCGACGGCGATCTGCATGCCGGGATGGCCGTCCTTCACAGGGCGAAGGTGGCCGAGGTTGCCGTAAAGGCGGTTGTCGGCGTTCTCCCGCACCGCGCATGTGTTGAAGACCACGACGTCGGGCTCGGCCTCCCCCGCGCGGACGTACCCGGCCGACTCCAGCAGCCCCGACAGCCGCTCGGAGTCGTGGACGTTCATCTGGCACCCGTAGGTACGGATCTCGTACGTACGGGGAGCCGTCTCCATTGGCGCACTCATGACAGTCATCCAGGTTACGGGCCCGGCGCGACATGGCGGAACGGGCGGCGCACCCCGCCGCCGCCTTTTATGATCACTCTCCGCCACGACCGAACCCCGTCCGACGTGGGTATTCGTGATCGTATCGGTACCGCGCGGCAACTCGGGCACTACCGGCGATGACATAAAGTCCGTGCCCATGACGGACAGCGAAAGCGGGCCCGAGCTCACCAAGACCGGGCCGGAGGACTCCACCCCGGAGCCAGCCGCCGCAGGTGGCCGGCCGCTCGTCGTAGTCGAGCACGTCAACAAGCACTTCGGCGAGCTGCACGTCCTGAAGGACATCAACCTCACCGTGAACTCCGGTGAGGTCGTCGTCGTCATCGGCCCCTCCGGCGGCGGTAAGTCGACCCTGTGCCGGTCGATCAACCGGCTGGAGCCGATCGACGAGGGCACGATCCTCGTGGACGGCAAGGAGCTGCCCAAGGAGGGCAAGGACCTCGCGAGGCTCCGCGCCGACGTGGGCATGGTGTTCCAGTCGTTCAACCTGTTCGCCCACAAGACGATCCTCGAGAACGTCACGCTCGGGCCGGTGAAGGTCCGCGGGCAGGGCAAGCAGGAGTCGCAGAAGCACGCGATGGAACTGCTCGACCGGGTCGGCATCGCCAACCAGGCGCACAAGTACCCCGCGCAGCTGTCCGGCGGGCAGCAGCAGCGCGCCGCGATCGCGCGCTCCCTCGCGATGAAGCCGAAGGTGATGCTCTTCGACGAGCCCACCTCGGCGCTGGACCCGGAGATGGTCAACGAGGTCCTGGACGTCATGACGGGACTGGCCCGCGAGGGCATGACGATGATCGTCGTCACGCACGAGATGGGCTTCGCCCGCCGGGCCGCGCAGAAGGTCGTGTTCATGGCGGACGGCCAGATCGTCGAGGAGAACACCCCCGACGAGTTCTTCACCAACGCGCGGACCGAGCGCGCGAAGGACTTCC
>NZ_JBEZJP010000681.1:0-2619 GCF_040653175.1 Actinomadura sp. NPDC048032 | reverse complement strand
GGGCCGTGCCGCGCTCAGGCGGGCTGGGGGCGGCATGCCCTGGCCCTCCGGTCTTGCCGGGGAGTCGCGGTGGGGAGCCTGATCTGCGTCCCGAATGGCCGGGGCGTTCGAGCCGAGGGGTGCGGATGCTCGGCCGGAGGAGGGGGTGGGCGGCGCCGGCAGGTCGGCCGGCGGAGGGGGAACAGCGGCGATCTTGGCGAGCTCCGCGTCGGTCGCGGCGGCGAGCTCGATCTGGATCTCGGCGATGGAGCGGCCCGAGGCCTGTCGCCGCTTCACCGCGACGAGCTGGAGGAGATGGCGGGGCCCGTACAGGGCGGTGCGGCCGCGGCGGCCGAGAGGCGGGTCGATCAGGCCGATCGTGGTGTACCAGCGGATCAGCCGCTCGTTGGGCAGGTCGCGCACCCGGCCGCTGACCTGTGCGGACGCGCCCGCGGCGAGAGCCGCGGCGGCATGGTCCGCCAGCTCGGCGATCGTCCAGGTGTCGTCGTCCATGGCTCGATGATGACACTGTCACGATGACAGTGTCAATCGCGATCGAGGGGGGCGGTGCTCCACCGGCCCTCCCGGACGCCGCTCGGGTATGCCGACTCCCGGACGACTCGGGCTCGGTCTCGTGGCGGGCGCCATCGCCGAACGTTGTATCGGACGTGCGTCGGGCCTGCTCGGAGACGAAGCCGTGGCCGAATTGCCCTTTGAGGCGTCATAGTGGCGACATTCGTTGCCCGGCTCACCGTTTGGTTAGGCATTTATGGTCGTCGCCGGAAGTGCAGCCTCGCTGATTGTAGAAATGGTCGCTCCGGAGTCGGGGTCCGAAATGTCCGACTGTCACCCTCGGTGGCATCCCGGTCGCTCATCGGGGTGACGTCCTGGTCATGCGAACTCGGTGAACCTTGCAGTATCTCGGACGAAGCGCCCAAAGTCTATTAATAGCGACATGGTGTCCAATAGATCTGTTTATGGGGTAAGAGTGCTGTTCGGCATTGGGATGTGATCTCTTGAATTTACTGGTAACGAGCGTCTGCAGCCTTTACCTTTTCTGGCATGAGCGACCATCTCCTGGTCGAGACGCTGCGCGAGCGCGACCCCGGCGCCCCGGCCGCGGTCTACGACGCCTACGCCGAGAAGCTCTACGCGTACTGCTGGTTTCAGCTGAGGGGACGCGACGCGGCACAGGTCGCCCTGCGGGACACCTTCATCGTGGCCGAGGCGCACATAGGCGAGCTGCGCGAACACGACCGGTTCGGCCCATGGCTCTATGCCATCGCCAGGTTGGAGTGCGCCCGCCGCATGCCGTCCAGGCACCAGGTGCCGGACGTACCGGTCGCCAGTCACGACCAGGAGGACGTCGACCAGCGCCTCACGGCGTGGCATGCGGTGATGTCGCTGCCGCCTCTCTCGCGAGAGATCCTGGAGCTGCACGTCAGGCGCCAGTTGTCGGTACCCGACCTTGCCGCCGTGTTCGGGTTGTCGGCGAGGGACGCGCAGATGGCACTCGACGACGCGCACGGCGCACTCGAAGCGGCTTTGACCGCGGAGATACTCACGAACGAGGGCCCCTACGACTGCCCCGAGAGGGCTCTCCTCCTCCGTGAGTGGCATGGTGAGCTCACCTACGACATCAGCAAGCGGCTGATGGAGCACGCGCGAGAGTGTTCCGCCTGTGGGGCGCTCCGTCCCCGAACCCTGTCGGCCGCCAAGGTCTTCGGGCTGCTCCCGGAGGCGGAGCCCGCGCCGGAGATGCGGCTCAGGGTGATGAGTTGCTTCCTGGATCCGGAGCTGGTCGGCTACAGGCTCTTCGTGGCCACGCGTGTCACGGATTTCAGGTCCGATGGATTTCCCCTCCAGACCGCCTTCGGGCGTCCCGAACGGGTGGCTCGCCAGGGCCGGCGCTGGCGGTTCGGCCGCACCCGTAGGACCGCCAAAGAGGACGGGGCGGCCGGGCTCTACGCACAGGTCGGTCGTGCCTCTGCCGTGCTCATGGCCGTCGCGCTCCTGTCGGCGTCCGGGGTCGCGTCCATGTACGTCGTCAGTGCCCAGCGTGAGAACAGGGACGAACACGCCGGCCCGCGTCCGACGGCGGTTCCCGGCGCCTCCCAGAGGCCCGGATCCAGGCAGCAGATGCCTGCGCGTCCACGTGCTTCCGACACCCTCGACGCCGTCCCCTCGGCCCCGTTTCCCTTGGGCGCGCGCAACTCGTCCGCTCCGCCGCCCGCTTTCTGCTTCTGCGCGTTGCGGATCTTCTTCTGCATCCGGTCGGAGGAGGCGTCCACCTCGACGCGCAGGCCGTGCTCGCGCAGCCGCGCGGCGACCTTCTCCAGGTGCGGGACGTGGGCGTCGCCGATCGGGATGCCGACCGCCTGCACCGGCGCCAGCCACGGCGGCATCGCGCCCGCGTAGTGCTCCAGCAGGACGCCGAAGAACCGCTCGATCGACCCGAACAGCGCCCGGTGCAGCATCATGGGCCGCTGCCGGGTGCCGTCGGCCGCCTGGTACTCCAGGCCGAAGCGCTCGGGCTGGTTGGGCCCGGTCGGGGCGCCGAGCGAGAACCCGACCACGTCGGCGGGGCCCGTGCCGGCCTCCTCGATCACGGCGTTGACCTCCGCGCCGAGCCCCTCGATG
>NZ_JBEZJP010000680.1:0-2625 GCF_040653175.1 Actinomadura sp. NPDC048032 | reverse complement strand
TGGAGGACGGCACCCCCGTCGACATCGTCCTGAACCCCCTGGGCGTGCCCGGCCGCATGAACGTCGGACAGGTCCTGGAGACCCACCTCGGCTGGGTCGCCTCCCGCGGCTGGAAGGTCGAGGGCGACGACGCCGAGTGGAAGCAGGCCCTCAGGGCCATCGGCGCCGACGAGGCTCCGGCCTGGACGAACACCGCCACTCCGGTGTTCGACGGCGCCCGCGAGGACGACGTCACCGGTCTGATCGAGAGCACGCTCCCGAACCGCGACGGCCAGCGGATGGTCGGCCCGGGCGGCAAGGCGCGGCTGTTCGACGGCCGGACCGGCGAGCCCTACAAGGACCCGATCTCGGTCGGCTACATCTACATCCTCAAGCTGCTCCACCTGGTCGACGACAAGATCCACGCGCGCTCGACCGGCCCGTACTCCATGATCACCCAGCAGCCGCTCGGCGGTAAGGCCCAGTTCGGCGGCCAGCGCTTCGGTGAGATGGAGGTCTGGGCACTGGAGGCCTACGGCGCCGCCTACGCCCTCCAGGAGCTGCTGACCATCAAGTCCGACGACGTCCTCGGCCGCGTGAAGGTCTACGAGGCCATCGTCAAGGGCGAGAACATCCCCGAGCCCGGCATTCCCGAGTCCTTCAAGGTGCTCATCAAGGAGATGCAGTCGCTGTGCCTCAACGTCGAGGTGCTCTCCAGCGACGGCATGTCCATCGAGATGCGCGACACCGACGAGGACGTCTTCCGCGCCGCGGAGGAGCTCGGCATCGACCTCTCCCGCCGTCCGAACGAGGGCGCGATGAGCGTCGACGAGGTCTGAGAACTCAAGGGGAAAACAGTTGCTTGACGTCAACTTCTTCGACGAGCTTCGCATCGGTCTGGCGACCGCCGACGACATCCGCCAGTGGTCGCACGGCGAGGTGAAGAAGCCGGAGACGATCAACTACCGGACCCTCAAGCCGGAGAAGGACGGGCTCTTCTGCGAGAAGATCTTCGGTCCTACCCGCGACTGGGAGTGCTACTGCGGCAAGTACAAGCGCGTCCGGTTCAAGGGCATCATCTGTGAGCGCTGCGGCGTCGAGGTGACTCGCGCCAAGGTGCGCCGTGAGCGGATGGGCCACATCGAGCTGGCCGCGCCCGTCACGCACATCTGGTACTTCAAGGGCGTCCCGTCCCGGCTCGGCTACCTGCTGGACCTGGCTCCGAAGGATCTCGAAAAGATCATCTACTTCGCGGCCTACATGATCACCAGCGTGGACGCCGAGCGGCGCGACCGCGACCTGCCGACGCTGGAGGCCCACATCTCCGTGGAGCGCCAGCAGATCGAGCAGGCCCGCGACGCGCAGGTCGAGGCCCGCCAGCAGAAGCTGGAGGGCGACCTGGCGGAGCTGGAGGAGGCCGGCGCGAAGGCCGACCAGAAGCGCAAGGTGCGCGACGGCGCCGAGCGGGAGATGAAGCAGCTGCGCGACCGCGCGCAGCGCGAACTCGACCGCCTCGACGAGGTCTGGAGCCGCTTCAAGAACCTCAAGGTCCAGGACCTGGAGGGCGACGAGCTGCTCTACCGCGAGATGCGCGACCGCTTCGGCAAGTACTTCGAGGGCGGCATGGGCGCCGCGGCCATCCAGGCGCGGCTGCAGAACTTCGACCTCGACGCCGAGGCCGAGAAGCTGCGCGACATCATCCGCACCGGCAAGGGCCAGAAGAAGGCCCGCGCCCTCAAGCGGCTGAAGGTCGTCTCGGCGTTCCTCAACACCCGCAACAGCCCGCTCGGCATGGTGCTGGACTGCATCCCGGTCATCCCGCCGGACCTGCGTCCCATGGTCCAGCTGGACGGCGGCCGGTTCGCCACGTCCGACCTGAACGACCTGTACCGCCGGGTGATCAACCGCAACAACCGGCTCAAGCGCCTGCTCGACCTGGGCGCTCCCGAGATCATCGTCAACAACGAGAAGCGGATGCTGCAGGAGGCCGTCGACGCGCTGTTCGACAACGGCCGCCGCGGCCGCCCGGTCACCGGGCCGGGCAACCGTCCGCTGAAGTCGCTGTCCGACATGCTCAAGGGCAAGCAGGGCCGGTTCCGGCAGAACCTGCTGGGCAAGCGCGTCGACTACTCCGGCCGTTCGGTCATCGTCGTCGGCCCGCAGCTGAAGCTGCACCAGTGCGGCCTGCCCAAGCAGATGGC
The DNA here is from genome assembly GCF_040653175.1 of Actinomadura sp. NPDC048032. NCBI lineage: Bacteria > Bacillati > Actinomycetota > Actinomycetes > Streptosporangiales > Thermomonosporaceae > Actinomadura > Actinomadura sp. NPDC048032. The sequence continues at coordinate 445 of NZ_JBEZJP010000680.1, read as the reverse complement.
GCTGGAGCTGTTCAAGCCGTTCGTCATGAAGCGGCTGGTCGACCTCAACCACGCGCAGAACATCAAGTCCGCCAAGCGGATGGTCGAGCGGGCCCGCCCGGTCGTTTGGGACGTGCTGGAAGAGGTCATCACCGAGCACCCGGTGCTGCTGAACCGGGCGCCGACCCTGCACCGGCTCGGCATCCAGGCGTTCGAGCCGCAGCTGGTCGAGGGCAAGGCCATCCAGATCCACCCGCTGGTCTGCACCGCGTTCAACGCGGACTTCGACGGCGACCAGATGGCGGTGCACCTGCCGCTGTCCGCCGAGGCGCAGGCCGAGGCGCGGATCCTGATGCTGTCGACCAACAACATCCTGAAGCCGTCGGACGGCAAGCCCGTCACCATGCCCACCCAGGACATGGTCATCGGCCTGTACTGGCTGACGACGCAGAAGGACGGCGCGGTC
>NZ_JBEZJP010000679.1:0-2627 GCF_040653175.1 Actinomadura sp. NPDC048032 | reverse complement strand
GACGTGGGGGGTGCGGGTCTTCTTGTCGAGCATGTACAGGTTGCCGTTCAGGTCCGGCACGTACAGGCGCCCCGAGTTGTCGGGGACCTCGCCGACGTAGTTGATGCGGTTCCACCGCAGCAGCCGCGGGTCGGTGGGGGTGCCCGTCGGGGTCGACTTCGGCAGCTGCGCGACCTCCTGGAGGACGAGGCCGAGGCCGGACGGTGCGGGGTCTTCGGGGATCGGGTCGAGGATCGGGGCGTCGTCCCGGGCCAGCGCCGCGGGCGGCACGCTGAGCAGCGGCAGCATCAGCGCCGCGATCGCGAGGAGACACCAGGTGAGCTTACTTCGCATTCCAGCCGTCCTAGGGTGGGGATCGGTGGCAGGAAAGCGCTTTCTGGAAGCGCTTTCCAGAAGGTACGACTGGGCTCGGCCGACGTCAAGGACGAATTTCGGACGAGCCGGATGTGGTCATCTCGTCGCGACCGCTCCGGGGGAACCACGCGTGGACCAGCGTCGCGGCCGTGGAGACGACGAGACCGACGGGGGCGGCGGCCGCGTGCCCGGCCAGGGTCAGCCCCACGGCCACCGCCGCACCGGGCGCCCAGATCCACGTCGCCACGGGCCGTCCCGCGCGCCCGCGCCGCCTCCGCCCGAACTCCGCCGCCATCGGCGGAACGAGCGCAGGCAGCGCCGCCGCGAGCACCGTCAGCCATTCGAGCAGCATCCGGTCGACCCGCAGCGCCGCGAGCACGGCCCCGGGCACCGCGATCGCCAGCACCGCCGCGACCCGCCGCCCCTCCACCCGCGGCCGGAACCGGCCGAGCGTCCTCCCGTCCCCCGAACCCGCATCCTCTCGCGGGACGGTGGGGCGGGGGAGGAAGCGGTCGACGGCGAGGGCGCCGGAGTGGACGGCGGCGAGGGTCGGGGCGATGACCGACGCGGCGACGAACAGGTTCGCGGCCGGCAGCCCGCCGGGCCCGGCGAGGACCGCGACCACGTCGGTGGAGCCGCTGGCCGCCGCTACCCCGGCCCCGACGACGGAGGCCGCCAGGGCGGGGACGACCAGCAGCGCGACGCAGGCCGCGAGGTCGCGGCGGCCGCGCAGTCCGACGGTGAAGTCGGGGGCCCGCACGGCGAACACCGACACGTATCCGATGTACCCGGCGAGGTCCGCGGCGAGGACGCCCGGCGGCCCGTCGCGGGAGAGCGAGACCGGCGACGCGGGCGGCGCGAGCCTCACCGCGACGATGCCGATCAGCGCGACCGCGGTGAGGGTGGTGGCGACCGCGACCGCGTTCCACCGCCCACCGCCCGCCACCAGCACCGCGACCGTCGGGACGGTCAGCGCCGCGACCCCGGCCGCGTCCGGGACTCCGCCGAGCGCCGCGGCGGCCGCCCCGCCGAGGCCGACGTTGAACCCGAACCAGCCGACCATCGCGACCGCGAGCAGGACGGTGAAGGCGCGCTCGGCGACCGGGGGGAGGTAGCGGGGCGCGAGGTCGGCCATGGCGGCGTTCTCGCCGGCCGGCTCCCGCAGGCCGAGACGTCCCTGCGCGGCGAGCAGCGCGGCCATGACCGCCCCGCCGACCACCAGGACCGGGACGGGCAGCGCGCCGCCGTGCCGCCCGCCGACCTGCGCCCCGAGGACGAGCGCGCCCGGCGCCGTCCCGATCCCGAGCCACGCCCCGGCCGCCGCCCGCCACGTCCGCCCCCCGCCGGGGCCGGACGCGCGCGGGCGCGCCGGAGCGGACGTCACGCCCCGTCTTCCTCGAGGACGTGTTCCTCGTAACGCGCCATCGTCAGGGCGAGGGCCTCGGGGCCCGGCATGGCCCACAGCGCGTCGTTGAAGATCTCCACCTCGATCGGGCCGGTGTAGCCGGTGGCGTCCACCGTCTCGCGGAAGCGGCGCAGCTCGATGCGCCCGTCACCGAGCATGCCGCGCCCGGTGAGGACGCCCTCGGGCAGCGGCGTCACCCAGTCGGCGACCTGGAACAGCGAGATCCGGCCCTCGGCGCCCGCGCGGGCGATGCCGTCCCACACCGCCGGGTCCCACCACAGGTGATAGGTGTCGACCATGACGCCCACCTGGGAGGACGGGAAGGGCGCCGCGAGGTCGAGCGCCTGCCCCAGGGTGGAGACGACGCAGCGGTCCGAGCAGAACATCGGGTGCAGCGGCTCGATCGCGAGCTGGACGCCGTGCTCGCCCGCGTAGGGCGCGAGCTCGGCCAGGACGTCGGCGACGCGCGAGCGCGCCCCGTCCAGGTCGCGGGACCCGTCCGGAAGGCCGCCGCTGACCAGGCACAGGGAGGGCGCGCCCAGCTCGGCCGCCTCCTCGACGGCGCGGCGGTTGTTCTCCAGCGCGTCCGGCTCCTGGAAGAAGCCGCCCCGGCACAGGGACGTGACCGCCAGCCCGTGGTCGCGCATGAGCGCGCCGGTGCGGGCCAGGCCGTACTCGGCGACGGGCTCGCGCCACAGCCCGACACCCGTCACCCCGGCGGACGCGCAGCCGGCGGCCAGCTCCTCCAGGGGCCAGTGCCTGGTCGTCCACTGGTTCAGGCTGAACCTCTTCACGCGCCCGCCCCCATCACGCGGCTCCCTGGACGGTCAGCCAGGCGCGCATCCGGTGCGCGCCGAGCTGGTCGAGC
>NZ_JBEZJP010000678.1:0-2640 GCF_040653175.1 Actinomadura sp. NPDC048032 | reverse complement strand
GTGGTCTGCTCCGGATTCGCCCACGCCCTGCGCCTGCTCTTCGGCGGCGGGGTGCTGCCCGGGCCGCTGGCGGTCGAGGGGTACGGCCTCCCCTTCCACCGGGCCCTGCTCGACCAGACCGGCACGCGCACCCGTCCGCTCACCGTCGACGGCGACGGAGCCCGGGTCGACGAGCTTTCCGAAGCCGAGAGCACCGTCCTCCTGACACCCGCGCACCAGTTCCCCACAGGCGGCCCGCTGCATTCGCGCAGACGCACGGCGGTGGTGGAATGGGCCGCCGGGTCGGACGGGCTCATCATCGAGGACGACTACGACGGCGAGTTCCGCTACGACCGCCAACCCGTCGGCGCGGTGCAGGGCCTGGCCCCCGACCGGGTCGTGTACGTCGGCTCCGTCAGCAAGAGCCTGTCCCCCGCCGTCCGGCTCGGCTGGATGGTCCTGCCCGACCGCCTGGTGGACGGCGTCCTCACGGCCAAGGGCGAGCGCGAGGCGTGGGCGGGCGTCCTCGACCAGCTGGCCCTGGCCGACTTCCTCGACTCCGGCTCCTACGACCGCCACGTCCGCCGGATGCGCCAGAGGTACCGCGCCCGCCGCGACCGCTTCGTCACCGCCCTGGCCGAGCACGCGCCCCACGTCCACGCGACGGGCATCGCCGCCGGTCTGCACGCCGTCCTGCGCCTGCCGTCCGGCACCGAGCCCGGCGCTCTGGAGGCCGCGACCCGCGCGGGAGTGGCGGTCGACGCCCTGTCGGCGTTCCGCCACCCCGGCGCCCGCCTTCCGCCCCAGGACGGCCTGGTGGTGGGCTACGCGACGCCTCCGGACCACGCCTTCGAGTCGGCGCTGCAAGCACTCGTGCGCGTCCTCGCGGTCAGCCGCCGAAGAGGGGGAGGATCGCCCTGACCGTCTCCACCACGCCGTAGATCAGCGGGATGCCGACGACGGACCAGGAGACGACGAGGCGCGCCGCCGCCCTGTCAGGGGGGCTCTCGTCCGGCATTGACTCCATGGTGCTCCTCCTTCGCTCTCAGGTGGCCGGGCTGGGGTCGGTCACGGGGGCCTCGGCGTCCGCCACGTGGTGCCGCTCCGCCACCGGGCGGATGAGCAGGTTCGCGGCGAAGCCGACCGCGAGGACCCCGACCATCGTGAACAGGGCGGGCCGGTAGTCGGCGGCCGCGAGGGCGCCCGGTTCGCCGCGGGCGTCCAGGAACCGGTTCACGATCAGCGGCCCGGCGATGCCCGCCGCCGACCACGCGGTCAGCAGCCGGCCGTGGACGGCGCCGACCTGGTAGGTGCCGAACAGGTCCCGCAGGTACGCCGGGACGGTGGCGAACCCGCCGCCGTAGAAGGAGATGATCAGTGCGGCGAGGGCGACGAAGAACGCCGTCGAGGCGTCCCCGAAGAGCGCCAGCAGCACGTAGGCGGCCATGCCGGCGCCGAGGTAGCCGACGTAGACCGGTTTGCGGCCGAGGTAGTCCGAGGTCGAGGACCAGACGAACCGCCCGGCCATGTTGAAGATCGACAGCAGTCCGACGAACCCGGCCGCCTCGGTCGCCGACACCGAGGTCGAGCCGCCGGAGCGGAAGAAGTCGCCGATCATCGGCCCGGCCTGCTCCAGGATCCCGATCCCGGCGGTGACGTTGCAGAACAGCACCGTCCAGAGCAGCCAGAACTGCGGCGTCCTGATCGCCGACGCCGCCGAGACGCCGCGCGGAGCGCCGGCCCTTGTCGCGGAGGCGGCCCCGGCGGGCCGCCATCCCGGCGGCGGCACCCGCACGGTGAACACCCCGAGCATCATCACCAGGAAGTAGGCGACGCCCAGCGTGACGAACAGCAGGGCGACGGCGGCGCCGGACGCGGGGTCGCCGCCCGGGTCGTAGAGCGACAGCAGCCGCCGCGACAGCGGCGAGGCGACCAGCGCGCCCCCGCCGAAGCCCATGATGGCCATGCCGGTCGCCAGGCCCGGCCGGTCCGGGAACCATCTGATCAGGGTCGACACGGGCGAGATGTAGCCGATGCCGAGGCCGATGCCGCCGATGACGCCGTAGCCGAGGTAGACCAGCCAGAGCTGCCCGGCGGCGATGCCGAGCGCCCCGACCAGGAACCCCGACGCCCAGAAGCAGGCGGCGGTGAACATCGCCCGCCGCGGCCCGACGCGGTCGACCCACGTGCCCATGACCGCCGCGGACGCGCCGAGCATCACGATCGCGATGGAGAAGACGACGCCGACCGCGGTGAGGCTGGCGTCGAAGTGCTCGACGAGCGCCGTCTTGTAGACGCTGGTGGCGTAGGCCTGCCCGATGCACAGGTGCACGGCGAGCGCGGCGGGTGGAATCAGCCAGCGGTTGTAGCCCGGTTCCGCGACGGTGTGCCGCAGGTCGAGGAAGGAGAGCGCCACAGCGGGCCTCCGGTTCGGGAGCGTATCCGGACAGGTGATGCGCCCCCGACACCGACGACCATAAACACAAACGTGCTACATGAAAACCCCTCCCCACCACCAACCTGTCGACCGACCCGCGAGAGAGCGCCCCCCAAACCCGCCACCCGCAACGACCTCAGCCCCTACCGCAACCACGCGACGACCTCAGGATGGCGATCGCGTCTGAAGGCAGATTCGAGCCTGCGAGAATCTGATCGCGCAGC
>NZ_JBEZJP010000677.1:0-2646 GCF_040653175.1 Actinomadura sp. NPDC048032 | reverse complement strand
CGCGAGACGACCGTGGTGTGGAACCGGCGCACCGGCCGCCCCTACTACAACGCGATCGTCTGGCAGGACACCCGCACCGACCGCATCGCCTCCGCGCTCGAACGCGACGGCCGGGGCGAGACGATCCGGCACCGCGCCGGGCTGCCGCCCGCGACGTACTTCTCCGGCGGGAAGATCCAGTGGATCCTGGAGAACGTCGACGGCGTCCGCGAGGCCGCCGAGCAGGGCGACGCGGTCTTCGGCAACATCGACACCTGGGTCCTGTGGAACCTCACCGGCGGGACGGACGGCGGCGTGCACGTCACCGACCCCACCAACGCCAGCCGCACCATGCTCATGGACCTGGAGACCCTCTCGTGGGACGACCAGCTCCTGTCGTTCTTCGGGATCCCGCGCTCCATGCTGCCGGAGATCAAGCCGTCCTCGGCGCCCGACGCCTACGGCACGACGCGTCCGGGCGGCCCGCTCGGCGGCGAGGTGCCGCTCACCGGCATCCTGGGCGACCAGCAGGCGGCGACGGTGGGGCAGGTGTGCTTCTCCCCCGGCGAGGCCAAGAACACCTACGGCACCGGCAACTTCCTCCTGCTCAACACGGGAGAGGAACTCGTCCGGTCCAAGGCGGGGATGCTCACCACCGTCTGCTACAAGTTCGGCGACGCCGCGCCCGTCTACGCGCTGGAGGGTTCGATCGCGGTGACGGGGTCGGCGGTGCAGTGGCTGCGCGACCAGCTCGGCATCATCTCCGGCGCCGCGCAGAGCGAGTCGCTGGCCCGGCAGGTCGACGACAACGGCGGCGTCTACTTCGTCCCGGCCTTCTCCGGCCTGTTCGCCCCCTACTGGAGATCCGACGCCCGCGGCGCCATCGTCGGCCTCTCGCGCTACAACACCAACGCCCACCTGGCCCGCGCCACCCTGGAATCCATCTGCTACCAGTCCCGCGACGTCGTCGAGGCCATGCGCGAGGACTCCGGCGTCACCCTGGACGTCCTCAAAGTCGACGGCGGCGTCACCGCCAACGAACTGTGCATGCAACTGCAGGCCGACATCCTCGGCGTCCCGGTCTCCCGCCCCGTCGTCGCCGAGACCACCGCCCTGGGCGCCGCCTACGCCGCCGGCCTGGCCGTCGGATTCTGGTCCACCACCGACGAACTCCGCCAGAACTGGAACGAGGACAAACGCTGGCAGCCCACCTGGAACGACGACCAACGCCACCAGGGCTACGCAGGCTGGAAGAAGGCCGTCGACCGGACTCTCGACTGGGTCGACCTGAGTGACTGAGCGCGCCTTCGCCGGGGTGCGGCGGGGTGTTGGCCCGGAGTCCTTCCGGGCACGCAACCCGGCCGCACGACACTGGTTCCGACCTCTCTCCGGGAGCATGCGGTGACATCTGTAGCCCTCGGCCCCCAGTACCGCGAGGACACCCTGCGCGGCCTGGCGGAGACCGAGTTCGACGTCGTGGTCGTCGGCGGCGGCGTCGTCGGCGCCGGCGCGGCGCTCGACGCGATCTCGCGGGGCCTGTCCGTCGCCCTCGTGGAGGCGCGGGACTGGGCGGCCGGCACGTCCAGCCGGTCCAGCAAACTGATCCACGGCGGGCTGCGCTACCTCGAACAGCGCGACTTCGGGCTGGTCAGGGAGGCGCTGCGGGAGCGCGGCCTGCTGCTGCAGCGGCTCGCCCCGCACCTGGTGCGGCCCGTCCGGTTCCTCTACCCGCTGCGCAACCGGGTCTGGGAGCGGGCGTACGTCAGCGCGGGCGTGACCCTGTACGACACGATGGGCGGAGCGCGCTCGCTGCCCCGGCACCGCCAGCTCACGCGGCGGGCCGCGCTGCGGGAGGCCCCCGCCCTGCGCTCGGACGCGCTGGTCGGGGCCGTCCAGTACTACGACGCGCAGGTCGACGACGCCCGCTTCACGATGATGGTCGCCCGCACCGCCGCGCAGTACGGCGCCAGCGTGGCCACCCGCGCGGAGGCGACGGGGTTCCTGCGCGAGGGCGAGCGGGTGACCGGCGTCCGCGTCCTGGACCTGGAGGGCGACCGGGAGATCGCCGTGCGGGCCCGGCGCGTGGTGTGCGCGACCGGGGTGTGGACGGACGGCGCGCAGGCGATGACCGGGTCCCGGGCGGCGTTCGCCGTGCGGGCGTCGAAGGGCGTCCACCTGGTCGTGCCGCGCGACCGGATCCCGATGGGCACCGGGTTGATCACGCGGACCTCCAGGAGCGTCCTGTTCATCATCCCGTGGGGGCGGCACTGGCTCGTCGGCACCACCGACACCCCGCACGCCGACGGCCCCGACGAGCCCGTCGCCGACCACACCGACATCGGCTACCTCCTCGACCAGGCGAACTCCGTCCTGCGGACGCCGCTCACGCACGACGACATCGAGGGCGTCTACGCGGGGCTGCGGCCGCTGCTGTCCGGCGAGATGGACGACACCACGCGGCTCTCCCGCGAGCACGCCGTCGCCGAGCCGGTGCCCGGCCTCGTCGTCGTGACCGGCGGGAAGTTCACCACCTACCGCGTGATGGCGCGGGACGCGGTCGACGTCGTCGCCGAGGGCCTCGACGACTCCGTCCCCGCGTCGGTCACCGGCCGGCTGCGCCGTCCCAAGGCGAGCCGCTCGACCTAGGCGGCCCACGCTCCCCCCTTG
>NZ_JBEZJP010000676.1:0-2655 GCF_040653175.1 Actinomadura sp. NPDC048032 | reverse complement strand
CTCGACCGACTTCCCCTCGGACGAGCCCTAGCCGCGGGCGATGTAGAGATTCATGGCCCCGCACGCCCCGGCCTGCTCATGGGCCGCCTGTTCGGCGTGCCCGTCTACGTCTCGCCCAGCTGGTTCCTGGTCGCGGTCCTCGTCACCGTCATGTTCGAGGGCCAGGTCGACGGCGTCGTCAGCCGCCCGCTCAGCTACCTCGTCGCCTTCACCTACGCCGTCCTGCTCTACGGCTCGGTGTTCGTCCACGAGCTGAGCCACGCCGTCACCGCGCGCGCCTTCGGCCTGCCCGTCCGCTCGGTCACCCTCCACATCCTCGGCGGGGAGACCTCCATCGAGCGCGAGGCCCCCACCCCCGGCCGCGAGTTCCTCATCGCCTTCGCCGGGCCGCTGGTCAACCTCGTCCTCGCCGGGCTCGGCCTGCTCGTCCACGCCGTCGTCCCCCTGCCCGACGTCGCGCTGCTGCTCATCGAGGCCCTCACCTTCGCCAACCTCCTGGTCGGGCTGTTCAACCTGCTGCCCGGCCTCCCGCTGGACGGCGGCCGCCTCGTGCGCGCCGTCGTCTGGAAGGTCACCGGACGCAGCCGCAGCGGCGGCGTCTTCGCCGGCTGGGTGGGACGCGGCGTCGCCATCGCCTGCCTCGTCGCCGGCGCCTACCTGGCCACCTACAACACCGGCGAGGGCGGCGGCATCGGCTGGCTCGCCCTGCTCTGGTCGGCCCTCGTCGCCTCGTTCATCTGGGTCGGCGCCACCCAGTCGATCCGCGCCGAGCGCGTCCGCGACCGCATCCCGCTGCTGTCGGCGCGCCGCCTCGCCCGCCGCGCCACCCTCGTCACCGCCGACGTCCCGCTCGCCGAGGCCGTCCGCCGCGCCCGCGAGGACCACGCCGGCGCCATCGTCATCGCCGACCACGACGGCAGGCCCCTCGGCCTGGTCAGCGAGAAGGCCGTCACCGCGACCCCCGAGCACCGCCGCCCCTGGGTCAGCGTGGGCGAGCTGTCGCGGGGCATCGACGACGGGCTGCAGCTGGCCGCCGACCTGTCCGGCGAGGAGCTCGTCGAGGCGCTGCGCCGCGCGCCCGCCTCGGAGTACCTGCTCGTGGAGCCCGACGGAGGCGTCTACGGCGTCCTCGCGGTCGCCGACGTCGACCGCGCCTTCGCCGGCATCTGAGCGCCCCCGCGGGCCGCCGCGGCGGCCCGACCTGCCCGCGCGCGCCGCTAGCCTTGACCTCCATGAGCGAACCCCGACCCGACGGCCCCGCCCCCTCGCCCGGCCGCATCCCGCACGGCCCGTTCCGCCCCGGCGACCAGGTTCAGCTCACCGACCCCAAGGGCCGGATCAACACCATCACCCTCCAGCCCGGCAAGGTCTACCACTCGCACAAGGGCTCGATCCCGCACGACGAGATGATCGGCAGCCCCGAGGGGAGCGTCTTCCGGTCCAGCGGCGGCATCGAGTACCTGGCCTTCCGCCCGCTGCTCGCCGACTTCACCCTCCGCATGCCGCGCGGCGCCGCCGTCGTCTACCCCAAGGACGCCGCCCAGATCATCGCGATGGCCGACATCTTCCCGGGGGCCCGCGTCGTCGAGGCCGGCGCCGGGTCCGGGGCCCTCACCTGCTTCCTGCTGCGCGCCGTCGGCGAGCACGGCCTCGTCTCCTCCTACGAGCGCCGGCCCGACTTCGCCGACATCGCCCGCGCCAACGTCGAGAAGTTCTTCGGCGGGCCCCACCCCGCCTGGCGCCTCACCGTCGGCTCCCTGGAGGACGCCCTCGCCGAGACCGACGTCGACCGCGTCGTCCTCGACATGCTCGCGCCCTGGGAGACCCTCGACGCCGTCGCCAAGGCCCTCGTGCCCGGCGGCATGGTCTGCGCCTACATCGCCACCACCACCCAGATGTCGCGGGTCGTCGAGGACCTGCGCTCCCACGGGCGGTTCGCCGAGCCCTACGCCTTCGAGACCATGCTGCGCTCCTGGCACGTCGACGGGCTCGCCGTCCGCCCCGACCACCGCATGGTCGGCCACACCGGCTTCCTCGTCACCGCGCGCCGCCTCGCCGACGGCGTGACCCCGCCCGCCCGGCGCCGCCGCCCCGCGAAGGGCGCCCACCCCGCGCCCGGCGACGCCGCGCCCCCGTCCGGGGCCGCCTCCGGAGCCGCCTCCGGAGCCGCCTCCGGAGCCGCCTCCGAGGTCGCCCCCGCCCCGGACGCCGCGCCCGGGGTCCCGGCCGAGGCCTAGATCACATTCCTCCGGCGCCCCGCCACCGGACTCGGCAAACGCCGTGCCACGACACGCCCGGCGTGCCGAACCCGCAGGTCCGGACGTCGTAAGGGCTCGCCCCGCGCCACCTCCACGGGACCCCTGCCAACCCTCCCGGAAGACCCCCGCACGACACGAACACCGAATGGGCAGGTTACGGAAGCCCTCCAGATAGGTAGGGTCTCAGTAGGTCGTCGGCTCTCTTCGTGAGGAGGTGGCGGGGCGTGGCCGCTCGTGACGATGCAGGGGCGCGCAGGGCGCAGCACGAAAAGGAGGTCAGGGACCTCCAGACGCAGATCTCCTTCCTGGAGGAGGAGATCTCCGTGCTGCGCCGCAAGCTCGCGGAGTCCCCGCGCCAAGTACGTGTGCTGGAAGTCGGCGGGAGCGGCGGAGCGGC